>JAHDBV010000106.1:10251-12445 GCA_020630195.1 Acidimicrobiales bacterium | reverse complement strand
GACTCGCCGGTGAGAGCAGCATGCGCGAGTTCGTCGCTGACACCAGCACGGACGACCTGATCCACGTCCCGGACGTGGACGGCGAAATCTGGACCCGCTTCGGGGTGACCCAACAGCGCACCTACGTCTTCATCAACGACGACGGCACCTGGCGTACCTCGGGTTATGGCTCGCTCCAGAGCGACGTGGAAGGGCTCATCGCCGGGTAGCGGCGGTCAGGTCGGTCACACCGCTCCGAAGGACGTGGGCGTTGGCGGTCGATCGACGTTCGTGCCCCGAAGCATCGTTCCCTGGCCCGGAGATCGATGCCGGTCGACGGTCGGCGCATCGTGGGCCGCGCGCACCTGCACGAGCCAGGTCGTCCGTACGTCCGGGCTGAGGTTGGGGCCGGAGCCGTGCACCGTCAGATAGTTGAAGAAGAGGACGTCGCCCGGTTCGGCCGGGAGCTCGACCGCACGGTCGACCCAGCCATCGTCAGGGTCGAGGTGCCAGTCGGTCTCCCCAACGTGTTCGAGTCGACCCCGTCGGAAGGAGCCAGGCACGGCCTGCACACATCCCTTGTCGACAGTAGCCTCGTCGAGATGCACGATCGCGGCGATGGGCGAGTCGTGTCGATGCGGAAAGAAGGGCCAGTCCTGATGCATCGGGAACGGCGCTCCCCTCTGGGGTGGCTTCACGAAGAGCTTGTTGTGATGGAGTTGCACAGCGTCGGTCCCGAGCAGCGCGGCAAGAATCGTGGTGAATCCATCGTCGATCAGCGCCCTCGTGAAGACGGCGGAGTGGAGATGCAGATCGTGGCAGTGGTGGAGCTCTGACGCAGCCGGCGGACCATCCGCGGCGCCGACGGTCGACCACGCCCCATTGCGGCCGGGCCCGGTGCGCAGCCGTTCGAGGACCGCATGCCCCTCGGCGCGCATCGCAGCCGCCGCATCACGGGCAAACACACCCCGCACCAACACGAATCCGTCCCGAGCGAACTCCCGAACCATCGAATCGACATCCATTGTGTTGTGACGCATCGCCTCATTGGTAGCAGGTCCACGAGCGCTGTCGTTCGAACGCGGCGGGCCGACGAGCCGTCGGCGTGGGCGAAGTCGTCCTACCATCTCGAACGTGACGATCAACGTTCGCCCCGAGCAACGATGGCGATACCTCGTGGGAATGGGAGTCCATCCGGATGAGGCCCGCCGACGAGTGATGGCGGAACTCGACGGTCGGGCTGCGACGGCAACGGGTGTCGCCGCTGTGCGCGGCAACGACGAGACCGAGCTCGCGACACTGCTCCTTCGACTCGACCGGCTGAGCGACCTCCAGCGCTCCGCCGTGCTCGCAGGCCAACTCGGTCTGGGTGCAACCGACCCGACCGCGTTCGAGGCGGGAGTCGCACAGTTGACCGTGGGCGACCGCGAGCTCGACGACGTCCTTGCCCCGTTGACCATGCTGGACGCACCCCAGTTCGCAACGTCGGAGGAGCTGCGCCGGCGCGCGACCATCGCTGCGGCTCTCATCGTTGCGGTTGGTGCCCTGCTCGTCGGTCTCGCAGCCACCCGACACCCGGCACCGTTGGCCCAACCGATCGGTTTCGGCGCACCCGAATCATCGACGCCGGTCAACACCGTGGCCTCGACTTCCGCCAGCACCAGCACGACCTCCGCTCCGCCGCCCACGTGGGTGGATCCCGATCGGGAGTTGGAAATCTTCCTGACCGAGCGCAACACGATCGTCCGGCTCGAACCCTGGACCCGTCGCCTCCTGTGGGAGTCCCGCGTCTTCCGCGATCCCCGAATCGTCAGCATCGATCCCAACACGGTGACCGTCGACTCGGCCGGCAACCGCCTGATCGTCAGCCTCACCGACGGCACGCTCCTCCCGCCGTAGCCGCTGCGAGCCGAGGCACGCACCGACTCGTTGACAAGGGGCGAGCGACGCGAGTAGCTTGCGTCCCAGTTTCCGAAACGTTTCGGAAATCATCCATGTTGGCCCGCGCGGGCCACCCAAGGAGGGGAACCCCAAGCATGAAACTGCGCAGCACCCAGCGACTGTTGTTGTCGCTCTTCGTGATTTTCGGTCTCATCGCCGCCGCCTGTGGCAGCGACACGAGCACCGCCGACACGAGCACCGACGCCGCGGCGGAAGAAGCCGACGACGCGATGGAAGAGTCCGATGACGCCATGGAAGACGACGCCATGGAAGA
>JAHDBV010000106.1:0-10151 GCA_020630195.1 Acidimicrobiales bacterium | reverse complement strand
GCCATGGAAGACGACGCCATGGAAGAAGAGGACGCCATGGAGGAGGAAGAGGAGCCCGAGCCCGCAGCGGCCACGGCAGCCGACGCCACCTTCATCAGCGCCCAGTTCGCTCCGGTCGAAGAGGCCGAGAAGATGCAAGCCATTCTCGACGCCGTCGGCGCCACCTTCAACGGTGGCGAAGAGGGCCCGACCATCGACCAGATCCTGGCTGGTGCCGGCGAGATCGACGTGTTCGGTGCGCTCCACGGCGCCTTCCCGAACCTCGCTCGTGAGGACGCCCTGACCAACATGGCCGACGTGCTCGACGACCTCAGCGCTGATCGTGAGTTCGCACCCTCGATGGTCAACGCCGGTCTCCTCGGAACCGACGACTACCTGCACTACGTCCCCTGGGCACAGGCCACGTACATCATGGCGGCGAACAACGACGCCATGCAGTACCTCCCCGAAGGCGCCGACGTTCAGGCGATCACCTGGGACGAGCTCGCCACGTGGTGTCAGAACATCCTCGACGGCGAGGGCACCCCGAAGTGCGGCCTCCCGCACGCCGGTCTGTTCCACCGCTTCCTCGAGGGTTACCTGTTCCCGTCCTTCACTGGCGGCATGAACAGCGAGTTCCGCAGCGCTGCAGCCGCAGACATGATGGCGTGGGCGCGCGACGTCCTCTGGCCGACCATGCACCCGGAGTCGATCAACTACGAGTTCATGCAGGAGCCACTCCTCGCCGGTGACGTCTGGGTCGCCTTCGACCACACCGCCCGCCTGTTCGAGGCCTTCGATCAGCAGCCCGACCAGTTCACCGGCTTCCCGGCTCCCGCCGGCCCCGCCGGCCGTGGCTTCATGCCGGTCATCGTCGGTCTCGGCGTGCCCGCCGATGCACCGAACCCCGAGGCCGCCGCTGCGCTCATCGACTTCCTGACCCAGCCCGAGACGCAGGGCACGGTCCTCGCTGAGCTCGGCTTCTACCCGGTGGTCGGCGGTGTCGATCCGTCGAACCTCTCGACCGGCGTGCAGGCTGAGGCTGCAGTCGTGGAAGCACAGGCCAACTCGGCCGATGCTCTCCCGGCTCTCCTCCCGATCGGTCTCGGAGACCGCGGCGGCGAGATCAACGAGATCTTCCGTGGCGCCTTCGACCGCATCGTGTTCGACGGCGAGGACATCGCAACCGTCCTCGACGAGCAGGGCGATCTACTGCAGACCCTCTTCGACGAGACCGGTGCTCCGTGCTGGGCCCCGGATCCGCTCGGTGACGGCCCCTGCCAGGTGAACCCGGCAGGCTGATCTCCCCTCCTGGGGAACCCGCCCGGCACCGCCACCCTCGAATTGGCGGTGTCGGGCGTCCCCCGAGAAGGATCTCCACATGGCTGCGATCACATCCCGCAAGAAGAAGCGTTCGCTCACGCCGTACCTTCTGATCGCGCCAGCTGTTCTTTTCCTGGCGGCCTTCTTCGCCTGGCCAATGATCCAGGGCCTCATTCTTGCGGTGTACGACGACGAGGCCGTACTGCCCCTCGTCGCCGAGGCCTCCATCGAGGCCGATCGAACCGGCGAACTTCCGCAGGGCGCCGCTGTGGCCATTCTCGGCCAGCAGGGCAACACGATCGATGGTGAGCTGACGTCCGATCTCCTCACCGAGCAGTGGTTCCGGGTGACGGGCACCGATCCCGACGGCGCCGACGTCGACGGCTGGGCTCCGGAAACGCGCATCCGCGTGCGAGACGAGGCGTCCGACGGCACCCCGATCGGCGGAACCGTCCGCCCCGTGCTCGGTGAGAACGCCGACCCACTCACCCCCATCCGTTCCGAGCCCACCGAACGAGCCGACGTCATCGCCCAACTCGAACAGCGGGCGCCGGTCGAGATCGCCGAGATCACCGTCCTCGAGGTGTGGTTCAACGTCTCGGCCGTCGACGAGGACGGCCAGACCATCGAGGGTTGGGCGCCCTCCCGCTTCATCCGCGCCTTCGAGAGCGGCGAAGAGGGCCGCGTCGACCGCGGCACCGACGGCCAGTTCACGTCGCGGTTCGTCGAGAAGATGCTCGACGATCGATTCTTCGGCCCCGCGTGGCGAACGACGCTGCTCCTGATGGTGCTCATCATCCCAATCCAGTTCGTGCTCGCCATCGCCATGGCCCTCGTGATCCACGCCCGACCCAAGGGAACCAGCGGCTTCCTCTACGTGTTCTCGCTCCCGATGGGCATGTCCGACCTGGCGGTCGGCATCCTCTTCTTCTCGATCTTCACCAGCAATGGGTTGCTCAACTCGATACTCGACCTGTTCGGCCTGATCGGCGACAATCCGCCGACCTACCTGGGCGCCGACACCAGAGGCTGGATCATCGCGGCGATCGTGCTCGCCGAACTGTGGCGCGCCACCTCGATCGTCATGGTGATCGTCGTCTCCGGGCTCCAAGCGATCCCAGACGAAACCCTCGAAGCCGCAGAACTCTTCGGCGCCAGCTACTGGCAGCGGGTCCGCTACATCATGTTGCCGCTCCTCAAGCCCAGCCTCCAGGTTGCGCTGATCCTGCGGACGATTCTCGCCTTCCAGGTGTTCGCCGTGGTCATCGCCCTCGGCGGAGGCGAGATCGTCACGGTGCTCGCCAACGAGACCTATCGTCAGTATTTCGAACTGCGCGACAACAACGTCGCCTCCGCCTATGCGGTCTTCATCCTGCTGCTTTCGCTTGCAAGTTCGGTTTTCTACCTACGGGCCATGCGCTCGCAGAACGAGGTGGCTGAGTCATGAGCGACACACCCCGCATCCAAGAACGCAAGCAGCGCCCCACGGCAGGGCGAATCGCCACGTACCTCGGCGCGTTCACGATCGCCTTCTGGATCCTGTTCCCGATCTGGTTCATGTTCTCGATGGCGTTCACGACTCGCGAGGAGGTCCGGTCCTTCCCGAAGAGCGTCTTCCCGTTCACGCCCTTCTCGACCGACACCATGGAGTTCTTCCTCGGCGTCGACGGGGTCATGAGCGGCCTGATCAACAGCATCATCGTCGCCGTGATCACCGTGGTCCTCTCGACCGTGATCTCCGCGCCGGCCGGCTACGCGATCTCGCGGTACATCTTTCCGGGCCGTGACCTGTTCCGCCTCGGCGTGCTGGCGGTTCGAGCGTTTCCGGTCGTCGTGCTGTCCATCCCGCTCGCTGTGCTGTTCATTCGCGCCAACCTGTTCGACAACATCTTGAGCGTGGCCCTGATGCACACGATCCTCACGCTGCCCACCACCATTCTCGTGATCTCCTCGGTGTTCGCCAGCGTTCCCTACGAGCTCGAGGAAGCCGGGCAGGTCTTCGGCGCTTCACCCTGGCAATCGTTCCGCCACATCGTGCTGCCGCTCGTCATTCCCGGAATCGCCGCAGCGTCCGTGCTCACCTTCGTCCTCTCCTGGAACGAAGTCTTCGCTGCCAGCGTCCTGACGCTCGAGAATCGAACGTTGCCGGCGCTGCTGTTGAACCAGTTGAGCCAGTCGGGACCGGCCTATCAGTTTGCCGGCGGGTTCTTCCTGATGATCCCGTCGCTCATCTTCATGTTCGTGATCCGCAAGTACCTGTTCAACATGTGGGGGCAGGTCTCGAAGTGATGTCCAACAAGCGAAACGGAGTGCCCCGTGGCTGAGATCCGCATCGAGAACGTCAGCAAGGTGTTCGGCGATCACGTGGCCGTCGACAACGCCAACCTGACCATCCACGACAAGGAGTTCCTCGTCCTGCTCGGGCCGAGCGGTTGCGGCAAGACCACACTGCTCCGCGCAATCGCAGGGCTCGGCATGGCCGACGCCGGAACCATCACCATCGGCGACCGCGACGTCACCTACATGCGCCCTGGTGAACGGAAGATCTCGATGGTGTTCCAGAGCTACGCGATTTTTCCGCACATGACCGTGCGCGAGAACATCGGGTTCGGGCTGAAGATGAACGGCGCAGCGGCAGACGAGATCAAGAAGAACGTCGACGAGGCAGCCGAACTCCTACACATCGAGCAGCTTCTCGACCGGCGGCCGAGCGACATGAGCGGCGGCCAGCGCCAGCGGGTGGCCGTGGCTCGGGCGCTCGCGATGAAGGCCGAGGTCCTCCTGATGGACGAGCCGTTGTCGAACCTCGATGCGCTGCTCCGACTCGAGATGCGAGCGGAGCTCAAGCGCCTCCTCCAGGACGTCGGTGCCACCACGATCTACGTCACACACGACCAGATCGAGGCGCTCTCCATGGGCGACCGGATCGCGGTCATGAAGGATGGTGTCATCCAACAGTGCGCCGAACCGTCGACCGTGTACGCCGACCCGTCGAACCGATTTGTCGGCGGCTTCATCGGCAACCCGCCGATGAACTTCCTCGACGGTACCGTGCACGTCGACGATGCGGGCGTGCGGGTCTCGATCGGCGGAAACGACATCGCCCCCACCCAGGACTTTGCGCCGGCGGTGGCAGGGTTCGATGGACGACCGATCACGATCGGCATACGCGCGGAGAACATGCGGGCGCTCACGGAGCAGACCGAAGGTGCCGTGCCGGTGACGGTCCAGGTGGTTGAGCCGCTCGGTTCCCAGAACCTCCTCACCGTCAATGTGGGCGACAACCGTTTGAAGGTCTCGACCCATCCAACCTTCGACGTGTCGGCGGGCGACACCCTCTGGGTGCAGTTTCCACCCGAACAGATCCGTTGGATCGATCCCGCCACCGAGGAGGTCCTGCCGAGTGGCAACGCCGCGGTCGGCGCCTGACGCCCGTACCCTCGCGCACGTCAATCCTCGGCCTCACACACCGATGGATCGTGAGCAAGTGGAATTGGAGTCGGCATGAGCCGAGTCACCCTGAAAGACGTCGCCCGTGAGGCGGGCTTGTCCGTCACGCAGGTTTCGCGCGCCCTGAATGACCACGACGACGTCGCCGAATCGACCAAGGCCCATGCCCGCAGGGTGGCCGCCGAGCTCGACTACGTACCAAATCTCGCAGCGCGGCGCCTCCAAGACCCCGAACTCCGGACTGGCAGCATCGGCGTGTTCCTCCCGTCGGACACGCTTCGATTCTCCGATCCCTTCTTCGGCGACCTGCTGTCTTCAATGGTCATCGCCGCCGGACAGGCCGGCTATCAGCTCCAGCTCAGCACGCCGGCGTCGGGCGACACCGGGTTGGTCGCACCGTACGACGAGGCGGTCCGCCAACGGCGAGTCGACGGATTCGTGTTGTTGCGAACGCTCGTCGACGACCCTAGGGTCGACTTCCTCCTCGAACGAGAAATTCCGTTCGTCGCGTTCGGCCGACCCGGCGACGCCTACGGATTCGCTGCGGTCGAGGCGAGCCGAGACGCATTTCGACCGGCGATCGACCACCTTCGAAACCTCGGTCATCAACGCATCGCGTGTCTGGCCGAGCCGCCACAGTTCGCAATTGCCGCACATCGACTCGAGTCCTTCATGTCGGCCCTCAACGCCGACCGGTCCCTTGCCACCGAGCCGATGGTACGAGTTGCCGGCTTCCATGAACAGGATGGATTCCGCGCCGCAGCCGAGCTGCTCACGGGGCCCGATCGTCCGACGGCAATCGTGGCGTTGAACGACCTCCTCGCACTCGGTGCTTTGCAGGCGGCCGACGAGCTCGGCATCAGCGTGCCCGGGCAGCTTTCGGTTGTCGGATTCGACGACATCGATGCCGCCCGACTCGTCACGCCCCCACTCACGACGATTCGCCAATCGGCGACGGACGTCGGCACTGCCCTCATCGAGGAGCTGTTGCCGGTCCTCCAGGCCGGAGCCCCGTCCCATCGCCAACGACTCATCGAACCCGCACTGGTCATCCGGTCCTCGACCGGCCCGTCCCGCCCCTGACGCACGGAAGAGATCCATGCCATCTGCACACATCATCAACCACACGCACTGGGATCGCGAGTGGTTCCTCACGCATGAGTACACGACTGCGTGGATCCCGGCACTCATCGAGTCGCTCGAGCGCCTGGCTGCCGAGAACCCCGACTACGAGTTCCTCTTCGACGGCCAGTCGCTGGTCATCGAGGACCTGATGAACACCCGAAGCGAATACCGCGACCGTGTGACTGCCCTCATTGGCAAAGGCAACCTCTCGATCGGGCCCGTCTACAGCCAACCCGACTGGCGCATGGTCTCGGGCGAGCTCCACATGCGCAACGTGGAGTACGGCGTGGGCGACGCCGAGGCCTTCGGCGGCACCGCCGACGTCGCTTGGCTCGTCGACACCTTCGGCCACATCTCCCAGGCGCCACAGATCCTTCGGTTCGCCGGGGTCGAAGCCGCCTACGTCTGGCGCGGGGTCCCTCGGATGACTCCGCTGTTCACCTGGGAAGGCCCCGACGGCACCCAACTTCCAGCGATCGATCTCTTCGGCGGCTACCGCAACCTCTACGGCATCACGAAGACCGCAGAGATCGCCGTCGACCGCCTTGTGGCTGAGGTCGACAAGCTCGCCCCGTCATACGGCGAGCTCCCCATCCCACTCTTTGACGGCTACGACCTCGACACCGAACCTGAAGATCCTGTTCGCTACTACGCCGAACTCGACGTCCCGGACCGCATCGAGGTTGTCGCCTCATCACCGCGCACCTACGTCGACGCGGTCCTCCCCCACCTCGATGCATCACCGACGATCCGGGGCGAGTTGCTGAGCGGCAAGTTCGGCTCCACGTTTCCCGGCTCGCTGTCGAGCCGGACGTACCTCAAGCTGCTCCACCACGACGCCGAGTTTGCGATGCACCGCAGGGTCGAACCGTTGGCCGCAATGGCAGCGATGTCTGGTCGTCGGAGCTGGGACGGGGCCAAGTACGAGGAGCTTTCACGGACCCTCCTTCAGAACGGGGTGCACGACTGTCTGTGCGGTGTCTCGATCGATCAGGTGCACGAGCGAATGGAACGGAGCTACCGACGCATCATCGCCTTCGCCAACCAACGACAGACGGAACTGGCAACATCACTGCTCGACGGCTTTACTGACGGCCGATACGCCATCAGCACGGCTGCGTGGCCGATGCACACGACGGTTCGTGTCGACGATGCCGCCGTCGAAGTCACGACCGAAGGTGTCGGGATCACCACCGTCAACGTCTCGGCTCCGGTCACGGCGCTCGACGAGACCATCGAACGCTTCGAGACCGCCAACGAGCACTACTCCGCGGTTGCCGACCGCACCGGGCTTCACATCGACGGCCGGCTGATTCTCCGAATCGCGATCGTCGCCGACGCCGGCGATACCTACTCGAGCGAGCCAGGCGAAACCCTCGGCGTGCTCGAGCCTGTTGGCCCGATCACGCTGGTCGACCGGAGCGAGCTCGATCAGACCATCCGCATCCCTCTGCGCTGGTCCAACGACGACATCGATGTTCGAGCAACGGTGGAGGCACGCTTCGACTCGGGAGCCGTGGTCCACCTCGGCGTGGAACTCGACTCCGACGGCACCGGTTTCCGGGTCGACGCCGCCTTCGAAACCGGCATTTCCGCGGCCACGGCCCATGCGTCGATGCCGTTTGACGTGGTCGAGCGGCCACACGAGGACCGTGACCTGTTCGGCCACGACGTCGATCCAGCAATGGCGGCGATTCTGATGGGCCAGCGGGAGACCGGGCGCGTCACCGAGTTTCCGATGCACGATTTCGTAGCGCTCTCCTCGTCGGATCGAACCGCAGCAGTGCTCGCAAAGGGTGTTCGCAGCTATCAAACAGACGACGCCGGCACCATCACGGTCACGCTTCGCCGTGCAGCGGAGTGGTTGGCCCTCACAGGTCTCGAACTCCGGAGCGGCGATGCAGGTCCGATGATGTATGTGCCGACTGCGAGATCCGAACGGTCCGTCATCCATAGGCTCGGCTACCTCAGTCTCGTCGGACCGCTTCCTTCGTCCGATCTGCACCAGATCAACGAGGCCTTCCACAACCCACCCATGATCGCCGACGTCGAGGGAGGTCCGGTCGACGGGCCGTCGTCGTGGCCCGTCGTCGAGGCCGCGCTCCCACTCACCGGCCTTCGCTGCACAGACACCGGTGAGACGGCGATGCGGCTCTGGAACCCCCACGATGAGCCGGCCCGCTTGAGCACGCCGCTTGCGCTGCGGTCGATGCGAGGCGAGGATCTCGGCGAGGTTGACGAGCTGAGATCCCGCCAGATCGTCAATGCGGTCATCGTCGCTCCGGCGTTCCCCGCCGACACGTCCGACGGTGGGTCCGTCACGGTTCTCTCTCCCCTCGAGGCTCGCGGCGGTACCAGCAGGTCCCTACCCGCCACAGCGGAGCTCGACGGACTCGATGCGCGCATCGAGCAGCTCGATGCCGACCTGGTCGCCACGGTCGCCGCGATCGAGTCGAGCCACGGAACGGAGCGGTGGATCGCCACCCATCGCCAGTACGTGGTCGAACGCGAGCTCCTCGAGCTCCGCCTCTCCCGCGAACTGAATCGACGCTTGTTGGCGAGCCGGGACGAGGTCAGCATCCCCGACGAGCCGGATCCGGTGATCGCCGATCTCGGCGCCGACCTCAACGACCTCCGGGTCAAACGTCGGATCTACGACTACGTCGTGCAGGCACTCACACCGACACAATGACGGTGCCGGCTTCGGAGTCGCTTCGACGAACTGCCGAAGCGGTGCTCGACGACAATTGGATCGGGGCATCCACCAAGCCATCCGCGCGCCTGTACCCGCATCAGTGGAGCTGGGACTCGGCATTCATCGCAATCGGCAACGCCGCGAGCGGCCGAACCGATCGCGCCGTTCAAGAACTGGACACCCTCTTCCGGGCCCAGTGGTCGAACGGCATGGTTCCGCACATGGTGTTCGACCTCACCGCAACCGACTATCACCCCTCCCCCGAGGTGTGGGGAACAGCGGGGATCGACGCGATGCCGGCCGGTGTGGTCACGTCGGGCATGATCCAGCCCGCCGTGCACGCACTGGCGGTCCGCCGGGTTGCCGATGCCCTCACCCGCAACGAGCGCCGCCACTTCCTCGAGCGCATGGTTCCTCGTCTCGCCGCCTGGCATGGATTCCTGCATCGGCATCGACGGGTGGACGGCCTCATCGAGATTCATCATCCGTGGGAATCCGGCATGGACAACAGTCCACTCTGGGATGCTGCGCTTGACGCAGTGGACCTGGCCACGCTCCCCGTGCCCGAGTACCGACGCGTCGACACCGATCATGCACCGTCGGATGAACGCCCGACCGCCGACCACTACGACCGATACATGGCCATCCTTGAACAGCTGCGCCTCGCCGACTACCAAGCGGAAGATCCGAGGATGCTGCCGTTTCGGGTGGCCGATGTGCTGACGAACACCGCCGCCGCGGCCGCCGATCTGCATCTCGGCGCCATACAGACCGAACTGGGCGCCGATCCTTCGAGTGCGCATCAGCGCGCCACCGCCCTCACCGAGGCGATGTGTGAGCAAATGTGGAACGACGACCTGGGCCTGTTCGTCGACGTCGACCGCTGCGCGGGTCAACCGATACCTGTTCGGGCTGCAGCTGGCCTGCTTCCGCTCGAACTGCCGTTGCCCCAGGGAATCGCCGACCGGCTCCTCCAGACCACCCAAGATCATGTGATCGACGGCCCTCATGGTGCGGTGTTGCCATCCGTGGCTGCCGACGATCCGTCGTTCGAAGCTCGGCGCTACTGGCGCGGGCCGGTGTGGGCAAACATCACCTGGCTTCTCCTCGAGGCCCTGCGCATGCGAGGTGCCGTCGAACTTCGTACCGAGCTCCGAAGCGGGCTCCTGAGCATGGTGAACCAGGCGGGGTGTCACGAGTACTACGACCCCCTGTCGGGGGACGCACTCGGTGCGGATCAGTTCTCGTGGACTGCAGCGCTCTGCCTCACGCTCCTCGACTGAGGCCGCGGGCCAGATACTGCACAAAGTCCCAGATGGTGCCTTCGTAGTCGTCGGGTGCCAGCGGGCCGCCCTGGTAGTGGCGGGTCGCCAGTGCAGTCTGGAGAACTTCGAGCTTCTCCCGGTCCTCGGCGTTGAACGCCCGGCACAGCTCGACGTAGTCGGCGACATCGTCGGCATTCGGGTCATCGCGCAGACCCGTCACGCCCCAGCGGATGCCGACCCGGTCGACGCCGAGCGGCCGAAGGCACATGAAGAGGGTGAAGTTCGTGGCCATGCCGACCACGAGGTTGGGGAAC
>JAHDBV010000105.1 GCA_020630195.1 Acidimicrobiales bacterium | reverse complement strand
GAGCGTTGGACCAAGCGGGAGAAGGACAACGCCGCCAGCGACCACAAGGGCCACACCGCCGAGTCCGAGGGTGAGCTCGGTCTGGTAGTTGCAGGCGAACTCATGGACGGACCCGAGGATCGACGGGAGATCGCCGACGGTTCGTTCGTTTTCGTTCGTGGGGGGTTGCCCACCTGCACATCGTCGCAGGTCAGGGGCGCAAGCGGTCGATGTTGTCGTGTCGATCTTCAGGCCGCAGTGGAGCCAAGTCCCAGAGGAGTGGAATCTGCCGACGTCCAGAGATTTGGGCAAGCCTCGCTCGGTCGAGACCTGTGCATGTCGATCTTGACCGATCCCGACGCTCGGCCTGACTCGGCCTAGCCGGCGGTGCGTTGCAGCAGGGTTAGGACGCCGGCTGGTTTCGTGCTTCGATTGGAGTGACAGCGCCGCAGAAGACCTTGGAGAACTGTTCATACTCCGCCCCTGCTTGGCGGTAGAGCAGCGTTGCGCAGACCAGACCGACAGCGCCTGAGATGCCGGAGGCCCACCAGATCTGATGCAGCGGAATGGCAGTCGCGAAGCCAGCGATGAAAGTCGCCACGCTCAGCCGGAGCGTTACTTCCCATCGCTCTCGATGCTCCATCACGATCTTGTGCGCGGCCGGGTCGACTGCGCGGAGCTCTTCAACGGTGCGGAGCCGCGTTCCTGCGACTTTCGCGAATGCCTTTTGGCCGCCGACGCGGTCAAGGTGGTCGCCGACAGCGCCACCGAACCAGCCCCAATGAACGAACCGGCCCTCCGTTTTCCCGCTGATTGTTCCGTCCATGCGGGCGAACTGCGTGAGCAGCCGAAGTAGCGGTCGAGCGAGGGCAGCAAGACCGACGATGGAGAACCACCAGATGACGAGCGAACTGGGCGTGGCTTGCAGCGCAGCCCCGACGATCCGCGTACCCGAGATCGACTTCGAGCCGCCGTCGGTCCCGGCGAGGGCGACGGAGAGCGCCGTCGCCACGACGGCGACCGGGAGCACGTCAAAGCCCATGAAGTCTCGGGAGAACGAGGCGACGAGCTCGTTCGGGTCGGGCTTTCCGTCGTTCGCTTCTTCTTGCTCGGCGTTCTCGGATGCGGACATGGGAACCTCCAGTTCCCATATCGGCGGCACGTTCGACCAGATAAGCCGTTCGGACTACCTGACTGGGTCAATCGGCCCAGATTCGACGGCCTCGGCGCCATCGGGCTCGTCCTGTCGGGTGGCAGCGCGCTGCTTGGCCTCGAGTTCTGCAAGCTTGCGTTCGTAGGCCATCTGCAAGCGGTGCTTGCTCGCCGCGGACATCGCGTCGCCCACCTCGTTCTCGAGGTCCGTACCCTTCGTCGACGACGACGGAACCCGACTGTCCGATGCGAGAAGCGCAACCGGTAGCAGGAGTAGCTGAATCCCGAGCTTCTTGAAGTTCGACACAGAGGGCTCCGATCGGTCGCCCGACCGACCCTAGTGCGTGCCCGCCGCCGGAATCGGAGATCGCCTGCACCGGGAGAACTCGGATACGGCTGTCGCCTAGTCGTGGTTCTGATCTCCTGCTCCGGATCGCCGCTAGGAATTTGCGCGCTTCGGGTGGCGACCTTTGGGCGGACTTCCCAGGCGTCGGCGACGCTCAACTACGCCTCGGAGATGGTCGCGGACCTTCGTTAGCTCGTCGGCGAACCCTCTGCCTGACGTGGCAGGGTCGATGCGGGTCGAGCGATGTACGACACCAGGAGTGCGAGAGACCACCGGACTGGCCGAGGGGGTTGCGGGACCTGTCAGCTGTCACGAGCCTTGGGCTAGGCGGTGTCAGTCAAGCTCAGCGGTCGAGGCGTCGATACCGCTGGGGTGGGTTGGTTCGGTCGCCAGTGAAGACGAGCAAGCGTTGGCGATGACGAAGACCTACCTCTTGGCCCGCGTGTTCGGCTCGACTCGAGAGGTTGGGCTCTCCGCCCTGATTGTTGCGTTCGGGAGTCTTGCGATCTTCGGTCCTCGTCTGGGTGAGGACCTCGCAGTGGATACTGAAGAGCTTTCGGTCGCTACAGACGGCGACGCTGCGTTGTCGGCCTTGGCGTCGCTGAACCTCACGGAGCCAGATTCGAGGACCCCGACGACACAGCGGTCGACCACAACCACCGTGCGACCTTCAGGCCCGCTGGCACTTCTCTTGTGTCCCGCCGACTACGCAGGCTCGGAGCAGAGCGTGATGGCGGAGTTCGGAGGTCGCATCGAGGTGGAGGACTTCGGATCCGCGACGCTCGACTACGGCGACGGGAAGTCCTACACCTCGTGGTCGCCCGGTGACGCGGATCGGAACCTCTTCTGGCATCGCTACTCGAGTCCGGGGCGCTTTACGGTCACGCTCACGGTCACTGACCTGGACGGCTCGGCAGCGACAGCGGCGTGCAGCTGGGAATGGGAGCGGCCCGCGTCCGCCCTCGCCTCATGCGACCCCAACTACACCGGGTGCGTCCCGATCGCAAGCGACGTCGACTGTGCCGGAGGCTCCGGCAATGGCCCCGCCTATGTGCGTGGGCCGGTCCGGGTCGTCGGCGCCGACATCTACGGCCTCGACCGAGATGGCGACGGCGTCGGCTGCGAGTAGTGCTCGCGGCAAGTCGGCCACGTAGAGGCCAGGCGAACCTGCCACGTTCCCGGTGCGAGGCTGATGCAGCTAGTGACTGTCGGTTTCATGCTCGGCGCGGAGCAGGTTGGTGGCCGTCTTGGCGGGCTTCCTCGCAGACTCCTCAACCGGGAGAGTGAACCTCCCCGGGTTTCACGCAGGCGTGGTGGTTTGAGTTTCGGCGCTGTTGCCGGGGGTGGTTTGACGGTAGTGGGCGTGTTCGAACTCGGCTGGTGGGACGCGGCCGAGGTCGTGGAAGATGCGGCGGTGGTTGAACCAGTCGACCCATTTCGAGGGTGGAGGGCGGAGTCAAGTGGTGGCCGCAACGAGGTGGGCGAGCGTCTCCGATGGTGTCATGTAGCCGAGTGTCTTGCGAGGACGTCCGTTGAGGCTGTCCTGAATGGCCATCAGCTCAGCCCTGTTCGTGGCTGACAGGTCGGTGCCCTTGGGGAGGTATTGGGGCGGAGGAGGCCGTTGGTGTTCTCGTTCGACCCGCGCTGCCAGGGCGCGTGTGGGTCACAGAAGTAGATGGGGATCCCGGTGTCGATGGTGAAGTTGAGGTGGTTGGCCATCTCGGCGCCCTGGTCCCATGTGATCGAGCGCATCAGATGAGCGGGCAGCTCGGTGATCGCATCTCTCATGGCGTCGTCGACTGCGCCCGCTGAGCGCTGGCCGTCGAGGTGAAGCAACAAGGTGAAGCGGCTGGTGCGCTCGACGAGGGTCCCGACGGCGCTACGGCTGTTCTGGCCCAGGATCAGGTCGCCTTCCCAGTGGCCGGGCACGGCGCGATCCTCGACCTCGGCTGGCCGCTCGGCGATGTTCACCATGCCTGGGAGCCGTCCTCGGCCATCGCGCATGCCCCGGGGTTTGCGGCTGGTGCGGCCCGTGCGCAGGCATCGGGCGAGCTCACGGCGGAGCTCGCCTCGGCCCTGCACGAACAAGGACTGATAGATCGTCTCGTGGCTCACCCGCATCTCCGGGTCGTCGGGGTAGTCGATCTTGAGCCTGTTCGAGATCTCGTCCGGTGACCAGAGCTCACGCAGCCAGCGGGCGACCTGCTCGAGGAGCCGCCCCGCCCGAAGCTTGAACGGTTTGGGGCGCCGGGCCTGATCGCGTGCTCGCCGGTGTGCTTTCCATGCTGAGTACTGATCGCGGCCGCCGTTCGCCTTCACCTCCCGGCACACCGTCGACGGCGCATAGCCCAACTCCTCGGCGATCGAGGTGAGCGACTTGCCGTCGTGGATGCCGATCAGGATCTGTTCGCGGTCCTCGATCGTGAGACATCCCGGCCTCGGTTCCCAGCCGAACGGCTCGGCATCGAGATGCCGGCCGGCGCGAACCATGAGGCCGACCATCGGAGCCGTGCAGCCGACCTCGCGAGCAATGTCAACCAGCCTCCACCCCCTCCGCTTCAACCGGAACGCGGTGCGTTTCTGCTCGGCCGACAAATGACCATGGGTGCCCTGCATCGAAGAATCTCCTGTGAACGTGTCCGGGACAGCTCACACGCCCCGTTGCGCCCACCGGTTGATACCGCCATCTCGTTCGCTCGACGGAGCTCACGGTTCTCGCGTTCCAACGCTTTCAACCGTTCACGCTCATCAGAGGTGAGGCCGGGGCGTTGTCCGGTGTCGATCTCGACCCGGCGAACCCAGATCCGGATCGTCTCCGGTGTCGGGCCGAGCTTCTCCGCGACCGAACAGATCGCTTCCCACCGAGACGACGTGTGCTGCTCAGCTTCGAGGACCATCCGGACCGCTCGATCACGAAGCTCCGCGGGATACCTCCCAGGGCGTCGCTGTGTTGACATGGCTCCATCCTCCCAAGGGATCGAGCCTGCGCAATACCCGGAGAGGTTCACGATCGTGGTCCCCGACCCCGGCCACTACGGACACCCGCCAAAGGTGTGCTCACAGAAGTCGGTGACCATCCGTGCTCGCGACTACGGCAAGCTCAAGCAGCCCCACCTGTGGGGCTCACCGGAGTGGGAGGCGATGTACAACCGCCGCACCTACGTCGAAGGCTTCTTCGGGATCTGGAAGAACGAAACCGTCGGCGGCCGCCACCGCGGCAGCCACCAGTTCACCCGGCTCGCCCGCGAGGTCCTGATCACCAGCCTCCAGTTCGCTCACGCGAACGTCCACCTGCTCCGCAAGTGGCACGAAGAGACCGGCCACGGTGACCCCGAGCACCCGCTGCTGCGCCCCGAACCCGCCAACCACGGGTTCTCCAACCATGACGCCGACAGCGCCCTCGAAGCACTGGCCGAACTCCTCGGCACCGACCCCGACCGGCTCGTGATCGAGGACAACGAGGCATGACCTCCCCGGTGCGGGGTGGCGTCACCCGACCACGGGTGACGCCACCCCGACCCGCCACCACCCACCATCTACAGTCCCGGAAGGCCCACATCGCCGGCGGAACTCCAGGCGAGGAAGGGGAGCGAGGGTGAGCAACGACATCAACAACCACGCCGCGTTCATCTGGTCGGTCGCCGACCTGCTGCGAGGCGACTACAAGCAGTCCGAGTACGGCCGGGTCATCCTCCCGTTCACCGTCCTCCGCCGCCTCGACTGCGTGATCTCCCCCGTCAAGGACGACATGCTCGCGAAGTACGAGCAGACCAAGGCGGCGGGGATCGAGAACCACGGCCCCGTCCTCGATCGACTCACCGGCGAGGGACGAGTCTGGAACACGTCGAAGTACGACATCACGAAACTCCTCGACGACACCGACCACATCGCAGCGAACCTCCGTGCCTACATCGCCGGGTTCAGCCCCCAGATCCGCGACATCCTCGAACACTTCGACCTCGAAGCCCAGGTCACCCGCCTCGACAAGGCCAACCTGCTCTACCTCGTCGTCTCGAAGTTCGCCGACATCGACCTCCACCCCGACACGGTCTCCAACCTCGAGATGGGCTACCTCTACGAGGAACTCATCCGCCGGTTCTCCGAGCTGTCGAACGAGACCGCTGGTGAGCACTTCACCCCCCGTGAGGTGATCCGGCTGATGGTGAACCTGTTGTTCATCGACGACGACGACCTGCTCGCCAAACCGGGGATCGTGAAGACGATGTTCGACCCCGCCTGCGGCACCGGCGGCATGTTGAGCGTCGCCGAAGACCACCTCCGCCAACTCAACCCCCAAGCCGAGTTGAAGGTGTTCGGCCAGGAACTCAACCCCGAGACCTACGCCACCTGCCGCTCCGACATGATGCTCAAGGGCCAGGACGCCGAGAACATCGCCTTCGGGAACTCGTTCTCCGAAGACGGCCACCAAGGCGCCACCTTCGACTACCTCCTCGCCAATCCGCCGTTCGGGGTGGAGTGGAAGAAGGTCAAAGACGAAGTCACCGCCGAGCACGAGACGATGGGTTTTGCTGGCCGGTTCGGTGCTGGGTTGCCGCGGATCAACGACGGCAGCTTCCTGTTCCTGCAGCACATGATCTCGAAGATGAAACGCCCCGAGGAGGGCGGCTCGAGGTTGGCGATCGTGTTCAACGGCAGCCCCCTGTTCACCGGCGCTGCTGGGAGTGGGGAGTCGGAGATCCGGCGGTGGATCATCGAGAACGACTGGCTCGAAGCCGTCGTCGCCCTCCCGGATCAGCTGTTCTACAACACCGGCATCTCCACCTACTTCTGGATCATCACCAACCGCAAGAGCCCGCAACGCAAGGGCAAGGTCCAGCTCATCGATGCCCGCGACATGTTCGTCAAGATGCGCAAGAGCCTCGGCGAGAAACGCAAAGAGATCTCGAACGAAGACATCGACGAGATCGTCCGCACCTACGGCAACTTCCAGGAGACCTCCGCCGATCCGGCCGACCAGGCGAAGCAGATCGGCTGCAAGATCTTCCCCAACGAAACCTTCGGGTTCCTCCGCATCACCGTCGAACGCCCCCTCCGCCTGCGGTGGGAGATCAACACGGACGGCATCGAGGCGCTCAAGGCCGACAAGAAGTTCGCCAAACTCGACGAGTCAGCGCAGGCGACCATCCTCGACGAACTCGAAGCGCTGGTCGGCACGACCTACGACACGGACACCGAACTCCGTCGCTCGGTCAAAGCGTCGATGCAGCGGGCCGGTGTGAAGGGCAAGCCACTCGAGAACACGATCGTCGACGAGTTCGCCATCCGCGACCCCGAAGCCGCCGTCATCACCGACCGGAAGGGCAACCCCGAACCAGACAGCGACCTCCGCGACAACGAGAACGTCCCGCTGCCCGCAGGCTCGTTCAAATTCGAACCCGACCCGACAGAACGCCTGGCGACCGACACCTTCGCCGCCGAGGTCGAGCAGTACGTCGAAGCCGAAGTGCACCCCTACGTCCCCGATGCTTGGGTCGATCACGACAAGACCAAGATCGGCTACGAGATCCCACTCACACGCCACTTCTATACGTACACACCGCCACGGTCACTCACCGAGATCGATGCCGAGATCAAGAAGCTTGAGGCAGAGATCCAAACCCTTCTTGCGGAGGTGACTGAGTGAGACAGCGGCCCTTGCCGACCATGCCCTCGCTCCCCTCGAGTTGGGCGGTTCGACGGAACAAGACGTTCATGGCGGAGGCCCGCGAGCGTTCGACCGAAGGCTCGGAAGAGATGCTCTCTGTTTCCCATCTGACCGGGGTGACGCCGAGGTCCGAGAAGACCGTCTACATGTTCGAGGCAGCTTCGACCGTCGGCTACAAGGTCGTGGAAGCCGGGGATCTGGTGATCAACACCATGTGGGCATGGATGGGAGCTGCGGGAACCGCAACCGGCCCAGGAATAGTCAGCCCGGCTTACGGCGTCTACAAGATCAACACGGCGGTCGCCGTTCCGCGTTTCGTGGACTACCTCGTACGGACACCACCATACGTCGTCGAGATGACGCGATTCTCAAGGGGGGTGACTTCCTCCCGACTCCGTCTCTACCCCGAGGAGTTCCTGGCGCTCCACTCGCCACTCCCGCCCGTTTGGGAGCAACGAGCGATTGCCGATCACCTCGATGCCCAGACCTCCCGTGTCGACGCCCTCATCACCAAGAAGCAACAGCTCATCCGCCTCCTCGAAGAGCGCCGTAGGGCGGAACTCGAGCAACTCCTTTGGAGCGCCGACACCGTTCGACTCAAGTTCGTCGCCGACCTGCTCCCGGGCTACGCGTTTCCGAGCAGTGACTTCGGCCCCGATGAGGGTGGTCCTCCTCTCCTCAGAGGCACGAATGTCGGGGTAGGGGCCACCAACTGGAGCGAACGGGTATTCCTGGCAGCGGAGAGTCTCGAGTCGCAGCCTGTCGATCGGTACCGACTGTCCGAAGGCGATCTCGTCGTCGGAATGGACCGTCCGTTCATCAAGCAGGGAACGAGGGTCGCCCCCATCGGCGCGTCAGATGCCGGAAGTCTCTTGGTGCAGCGCGTTTGCAGGGTGAGGCCGACAGTCGGCGAGCGGCCGGTTCTGCAGGCTGCCATCGCATCGGAGCGCTTCCAGGCTTACGTTGAGTCGGATCTCACGGGTGTCTCTGTGCCTCATCTGAGCGATGAGCAGATAGGGGACTTCAGCGTGCCTGCGGGCCTTGACGCGGAAGCAGTGGAGAGAATCATCGCTCTGGTGGACATCGATGACGAGCTCGCCTCGCGTTTGAACTCCCAGCTCGAGCTACTCGCCGAGCATCGACAGGCCCTGATCACCGCCGCCGTCACCGGCGAGCTCACCGTTCCAGGAGCTGCATGATGGCTGGTCCTAAGGAGTTCGACTTCGAGTCGCAGATCTGCGATGCGCTCGTCGCTCGCAGCGGCTACTTCGTGGCGAAGGTCGGTTCGGCTCAGGGTCAACCGCGTGACTTCGATCCTGTCCGGGGGCTCGACACGGCTGAGTTGTTTAGGTTCATCGGGGCGACGCAGGCCGATGACTGGGCGGAGCTGATCAGCCGGTACGGGGGCGATCCGGACGAGGCGCAGCGGCAGTTCGCGAATCGCGTTGCGAAGGTGATCGATGAGCGGGGCACGGTCGAGGTGCTCCGTCATGGTGTCGATGATCTTGGGGTCAACATCCGGTTGGCCTACTTCAAGCCGTCGACCTCGCTGAATGCGGAGACGCTCGAGCTCTACGACGCGAATCGGCTCACGGTCACCCGTCAGCTTCCCTACGAGACGTCAGGGAACAAGACTCTCGATCTGTGCCTGTTCGTCAACGGGATCCCGGTGGTCACCGCAGAGCTGAAGACGCATCTCACCGGTCAAACCGCAGAGGACGCGAAGTCTCAGTACGAGACCGACCGGCACCCAGCGAACACCACGCTCGGCAAGCGGGCCGTCGTGCACTTCGCCGTCGATACTGAGGTGGCGTGGATGACCACTCGGCTCGCCGGCCGACGGACCCGTTGGTTTCACTACAACCTCGGTCGCGACGACGGCGCTGGCAATCCCGACAACCCTCGTGGGCATCGCACGTCCTACCTGTGGGAGCAGGTCTGGGAGCGCGACGCGCTGCTCGACATCCTCAGCCGGTTCGTTCATGTCGAGCCGACGGCGAAGGGGAAGAAGCGGGAGGGCGCGGTCATCTTCCCGCGGTTCCACCAGTGGGACGCCGTCCTCCAGATCGCCGGCCACGCCCGAGAGCACGGTGCCGGTCACAACTACCTCGTGCAGCACTCGGCCGGCTCGGGCAAGTCGAACACGATCGCCTGGCTCGCCCATCGGCTCTCGACGCTTCACGACGCTGAGGACACGAAGGTCTTCGACAAGGTCATCGTGATCACCGACCGGCAGGTGCTCGATCGGCAGATGCAGGAGACCGTCGGCCAGTTCGAGAAGGTCGCTGGCGTGGTCCAGAAGATCGACGAGAACTCACAGCAGCTCGCCGACGCGCTCGAGGGTGAGCAGGCCCGGATCATCATCACCACGATCCAGAAGTTCCCGTTCGCACTCGAGAAGATCTCCTCGCTGCCCGGCCGGCGCTACGCCGTCATCGCCGACGAAGCCCACTCCTCTCAGTCCGGCGAGACCGCCAAGGACGTCCGCATCGTCCTGCGGCACCAGTCCGACGAAGCGACACTCGCCGCCGAGGAGCTCCAGGACCTCGGTTCAGCTGAAGAAGTGCCCGACCCGGTGCAGGACGAGCTCGAGAAACAGGTCGACGCTCGTGGCCCACAGGAGAACATCAGCTTCTTCGCGTTCACCGCGACCCCGAAGGCTCGGACGCTCGAGATGTTCGGCACCAAGGACGGCCTCGGCGCTGACGGGTCACCTGTGTATGTGCCGTTCCACCTGTACTCGATGCGGCAGGCCATCCAGGAGGGCTACATCCACGACGTCTTGGCGAACTACACGACGTACGAGACGTACTGGAACATCGAGAAGAAGGTCGCCGAGGATCCCGAGTACGACCCGGGCCGTGCGAAGGCGGCGATCGCGAAGTTCGTGAGCCTGCACGAGCACAACCTCGCTCAGAAGTCCGACATCATCGTCAACCACTTCCGCAACAAGGTCTCGAACCTCGTCGGTGGCGAGGCGAAGGCGATGGTGGTCACGGCGTCTCGACTGCATGCGCTGCGGTACGGGCTGGCGTTGCGGCGGTACTGCGAGGAGCACGGCATCGCTGATGTCGGTGTGCTCGTCGCGTTCTCCGGGACGTTGCAGGACGGTGGGGTCGACTACACCGAGACCTCGATCAACAGGTTCCCCGAGTCGCAGACCCCGGCCAAGTTCGACACCGATGAGTACCAGATCCTCGTCGTCGCCGAGAAGTACCAGACCGGGTTCGATCAGCCGAAGCTGCACACGATGTACGTCGACAAGCCCCTCTCCGGGCTCGCTGCGGTGCAGACCCTCTCTCGTCTGAATCGGACGCATCCGAAGAAGGACTCGACGTTCGTTCTCGACTTCCGCAACAGCGCTGCTGAGATCCGTGACGCGTTCGCTCCCTGGTATGTGCGGACCGAGGCCCCGCCGACGGATCCGAACCTCATGTACGACGCCCATCACCGGGTGATGGAGTTCGACGTCCTCCAGATCGAGGAGACCGAAGCCTTCGTTGCGGTCCTGCTCGAGGACCCGAAGGCGACAGGCCGGATCCACGGGCTGCTCGAAGGCGCGAAGGACCGGTTCTGGAACGGGCTCACCGACGACGAGCAAGACGCGTTCCGGGACGCTCTGAAGAAGTTCGTAAGCGCCTACGGCTACCTCGCCCAGATCGTCCCCTTCGGCAACTCGAAGCTCGAACGGGACTACGTGTTCTGCCGGGCGCTCGCGTCGTTCATCCGGAAACCGACCGATGCACTGCCGGACCTCACGGGCGAGGTCGACCTGACTCACCTCGCCACCCGTCTCACAGCGGGGGAGATGTCGATCTCCCTGCCGGAGGACGAAGGCGAGCTCTCGGGGCCGGGTGAGATCCTCGGCCGCCCCGGTGTGCCGGACACCGAGGCGTTGTCGGAGATCATCAAGCGCCTCAACGAGCGGTACCGCACGGACTGGACTTCTGATGAGCGCGTCGTTTTCAACGGAGTCATCGACTCGCTTGCAACCCAGAAAGGGGTCCAACAGGCGGCAGCGGCGAACTCGCTGTCTGCTTTCCGGCTGGCTGTGGAGGGCGAGATCCAGAGCGGCGTCATCGATCACATGGACTCAGCCGCCGCCATCACCAAGCGATACCTCGACGAGGGGGAGTACGCCTCCGCGATGCTCGACAAGGTGGTTCCGTTGCTGCAGACCAGGGCGAAGCTCGCTCACCAGCAGCACTGTCCGATCGGCGAACTCCTCGGGGGCGAGAACTCGTGGCTCGAGTACAAGGCATCGGTGCGGACCGAGCGCGACGGTTCGAAGAGCAAGGTCATGCAGGCCATGACCATCAAGACCGTCGCCGGCTTCCTCAACTCCCGCGACGGCGGGACCCTGCTCATCGGGGTGAACGACACCGGCGAGATCGTCGGCCTCGAGAATGACATGGCCATGACTCGCGAGGAGGGCAAATACGACAACGACCTGTTCGAGCTCTACGTCAACAGTCTTCTGCGGGACGCCATCGGACCTGCAGCGCTGACCGGCGTCTACACCCAGGTTGTCGACGTCGCTGGACAGCAGGTCTGCCGAGTCCACGTGCAGCCGAGCCCGTTTCCGGTCGACGCCAAGGTCAAGCTCCCGAACCGTGAGGGCAAGGTCGAACGCAAAACCGCCTTCTACGTGCGAGCGAACAACGGCACGCTCGAGTTCAAGAACGAAGACGAGCGGGAGAAGTACGTCGTTCACCGCTGGCCTCAGGGGTCGAGTTGATGGTCCGGCGACGGCGAAGCAAGAGATCGTTGGATCCCGAGAAGGTCAGGTTCGATGTCGAACAAGACTGGAAGCTCATCCGAGCGGAGATTAAGCGAGAGCTGCGTCGGGTAACTCCGCAACCGCCGACGGCAGCAGATCGGCTTCTCGTCACACGACGCGTCGTCGAGCGCCATCCCGACTCGTACGCAGCGCGCTGGATGCTCGAACAGGCAGAGACCCTGGACCGCGAGAGTCCACCGCCTCCACCCGCAGCCCAACCAGCGAGGGGTCCGAAGCCAATGGTGATCGTGACGGACTCCCGGTCAGCGGAGCTCGCCGCCCAAGCGCACATGCGGTGGCTCGGCCACGAAGACGCGCAGGCGCTCCCGATCGGACCGGACGGCGGGGTCGACGTCGCCTCGAGCCAGGCCGTCGCCCAGGTCAAAGACCACGGGAAGCCGATCGGCAGCGCGGATGTCCAGCAGCTCTTCGGCGTGGCAACGGCGCAGCAGAAGCTTCCGATCTTCTACTCCCGCGCCGGCTTCACGCCCAAGGCTCAAGAGTTCGCCGACTTGGTTCGGCTTCCGACCTTCCGCTTGGGCCCCGACAGCGCATGGCATCCGACCAATCAGTCCGCCACGGCCCTCGAGGACGGTTCGTCACCCCCGCCGCCGGGATCTCGCTGATGGGAATCGCCCCGGACTCCCCACCTGAGGGTCCGGGACGACTGTCTGCGAATTCGGGAAACTCTTTCGGGGGAAAATGGGAAACCCCCCTTCGTGGAGCTGGGGGGAATCGAACCCCCGTCC
>JAHDBV010000104.1 GCA_020630195.1 Acidimicrobiales bacterium | reverse complement strand
CTCCGCCTGGCCGGCCACGATCCGGTGGTCCGAATCGGCACACCGCTCGAACCCACACGTGAGAACCCGGCTCACGCGTGGGTCGAGGTCGACGGCGAGCCGATCGGCGAGGCCCCCGGTTTCAGGGATCGCCTCATCGTGTTCGACGACCCCGTGTTGGGATAGCTGACGTTCCCCTCAAGCTGTCCACCGGTCGATCCGACCGAGAAGGTGGAGGTGGCAGCATGTTCATGCCCTCAGACAAGGTGATGGTGCGCGAGGTCGCAGGTGAGCTGGTGCTCATGGACCTCGGGTCCGAGCAGTTCTTCCGGCTCAACGACACCGGTGCGATCGTGTGGCAGGGGATCGTCGACGGTCACACGGAGCGTGACATCGCGGGCGGCATCGCCGAGCGATTCTCGATCTCGATGGACCAGGCTGAGGGCGACGTTCGTGAACTCCTCGAGTCGCTCGCGGCGGCCGGGCTCATCACCGGGCAATGATGCCCTAGAGTGGGGGAGCAACCTTGGAGAGTGGCATCTCCCTCTGTTACTCTTCGTTGCAACTTGGCGGAATGCGCAGAGCGCGCACAACAAGGGAGTGGCATCGTGGTGGAATACAACAAGCCTGAACTGACGGTTCTGGCGAGCATTGCCGAGGTCACCCTCGGTGGCGACCCGTCGACCGGTCGTGACGGAAGCGAGTGCAGCGCGGCGGCCGCTCAGGATCCGCCTCCTCGCTGCGAGCCCTGATCAGCTCGCATTGAGCCGTTCGGTCTTCGACCTTCGATTCGTCGGCGGTCCGGAGTTCGACTCGATACTCCGAACCACGGGTGCCTCGTCCGAGGCGCCCGTGTTTCGCGTCTCCCGACGGCCCGGTGACGACGCCCCGTGGCCGACCCAGTGGGAGTCGACCCCGCTGGGCTCGTTCGCCTGGAGTGGCGATCGACTGCTGGTCCGGGCGTTGTCGGGCCTCGTCGCCCTGATCGGCGCCGACGGCCTCGGCGCCGACTACTTCCTCAACGTCGAACCGGACGACAGCACCGCCACCGTCGTGCTCGACGAGATGGCAGCGATCGCCATGGACGTGCGAGGCGAGCTCTGCCTCCATGCGGCGCTCGTCGTCGATCCGAACGGCGCAGGTGTTGTCCTGCTCGGGGACTCCGGGACCGGCAAGTCCACCACCGCGATGATCGCCGGACTCCATGAGGGCTGGCGGGTCGCCTCCGACGACGCCGTGCTCATTCTCGAGGAGCAAGGCCGGCCGGTGGGCTACCCCAGCTACCCGGGTGTGCGCCTACGTTCCGAGAGCTACCCGGTCGCGACCGCGGCGGGCTTCGATCTCGACTGGTCGACTTTGCCGACCTCACGTGTCGTCGACAAGCGGCGGGTGCTGCCGCAGTCGGGGAGCGCGCGGGTTTCCTTCGCCGACGGTCCGATCCCGATCGATCGAATCGTCGACCTCCGCCCCGGATCGGAGAACTCCAGAGTCGAGCTGACGGCGGTGGACGGCGCTGCCGCAACCGCTCGGCTGCTGTACAGCCTCTTCTCTGTTCCCCTCCTGGGCGCTGCAGCAGCGGTCCGTCGGTTCGATCAGGTCGGCCGCCTGTTGGACTCCGTCCGCTTCGAGACGGCCGCGTACCCGAAGTCGATCGATGGCGCTCGTCGCATGCTCGACGAGCTGGCCTCCTCAGCCGGCCGTGCCGATGGCCCTTAAGAAGGTCTCGGCCTCGATCAGCCCGGTCAACTCCCAGCCGGCGTGGGAGCTCTTGCCGTCCGCCCACGCAGCGCGCACATCTCGGAGCACCCGCAGTGAACGCGCCTCGTCGACCACGCGCAACGACGCGAGAACGGAGTCGGCGAGTAGGTCGTCGGGGCTTGCAGCCTCGATCGCGTCCATCGCGCTCCAGTCGAATCGAGCCTTGTCGGTCCGCGTTCTCACCGAGTCCGGAGCGATGCCGTCGATGGCGTCGGCGTGCAGGCAGCGATTGTTGGGTGGACCGACCAGATACCCCGACGGCACGGTCAGCAGGAACTCGACGAGGTCGACGTCCACCAGCGGATGCCGGACCGCGATGCCATGGTCCTCGCCGAGCTGATGGAGGACTTCCATGACCCGCTGCGGCTGTGGTGTTCGCAGCCTGCCGGCCCGCTGTGCGAGGGCCTGGCCCCGCCCCGGGCGGAACGAGCCCTCGCTCACGCCGGCATCGTGCACGGCCGCGGCCAGGTCGTCGCTGAGACTGGTCGTGTAGGCCGGCGGTCGGCGGCGCCGCAGGCGGGGATGTGTCATGGCGACGTCGCGAACGAACTCCGGCACCCGGCGGCCACGATCGGTGATCGTCCGCAGTTTCGACAGTTCACCGCGGCCGACGTACTCGGCGAAGGCGAGCCAGACGTCGCCGGCGAAGACGAGGTCTCCCAGATGCCCGGTCAGGTACCGGGTCGCTCCGGCCCCGACGGCATCGGTCATCGCACGCTCGACTTCGTCGATCAGGTAGTTGCCCGGTGCATCACGCCAGCGCCGGGCTCGATCCGATGCACGCTCGGGCGACGCACCGACCGGCACCCGCCGCAGATCGAGGTCGTGCATCCGGGCGACGTCTTCGGCGAAGGGCAAATCCGCGTGCACGTCGTCGCCCGCCCAGGTGTAGGCCAACTGTTGCACCGGCGCCGTGAGCAGCGCCGCCGAGCCGGCCACGGTCGAGGAGTCGAAGCCGCCGCTCAGCTCCGTCGCCGAGCGCGTGGCGCCCATGAGTGCGCGCTCGGTGGCCTGGAGCAACAGGCGGCGAACGTCGGCGGCGACATCGGCCATCGGTCGCCGTTCCGACTGGGTCAGGCGTCGATGAGGCGCCCAATCATCGTGTGGCGAATTCGTCTCGTGGGCAATGGCCAGACGGTGTCCTGCGGGCAGGCGCCGCACGTCTCGCCAGAGCGTGCGGGTCGGATCGCCCCACAATCCCGACACGGCGAACGCTGCGCCGACACGATCGATGTCGTCGATCCCCAGACCGTCGGCCAGGGGGGCGACGCTGGTCGAGGCCTGCACAACGCCATCGGACAGACGCCGGTGATAGAGCGGCATGGTGCCGAGCTGATCGCGCACGAGATGCCATCGGGACCCGACCTGCACGCCGAGGGCGAACGGCCCGCGCAACCGGCCGAGGCCGCCCAGCCCGTCACGATCGACCAGCGCCGAGACACACGCCACATCCGTCGATCCCTCGGTGCCGAGGCGGGCATCGAGGTCGGCACGATTGGTGAGCTCGGCCCGACCGACCACGGCGACGGCGCCGTTCGACGCCTCCTCGCCGGCGACGAACTGCACCGGCGCACCGCCGGAGTATTCGCTCATCGTCGTCCTCGCATCCTCACGGACCGTATCGTCGCACCGATGGCCGATGGGTGGACACAGAGGAAGCGCCCATGAGCGGCCTTCGTCGGGCGATGGAAGGCGTTCGGGTCGCGCTCGGCTACTGCTGGCGTGCGACGCCCGGTGGTCTCGCGTTCTCCCTCACCCTGACAGTCGTCGGATCCCTGCTGGTCGCCCTCGAGCTGTGGCTCATCCGTGAGATCGTCGACTCGTTCGACCGCGGCCGGATCGCCTCCGCCGGGCTGATCGCGTTCGGGGTCGTGATCGGTGGTCGGCGCTTGCTCGACTCGATCGCCGGTGAGGCGCGCTTCGTGCTCGAAGAACGCGTGATCGAGCGGGTCACGAGCGAGGTCCTCGAGGTCGGCGCTCATGTGCCGTTTCCCCGTCTGGAGGAGCCGACCTTCCAGGACCGCCTCGCACGAGCCACCGTCTCGGCCCAGGGGCGGGCGTCCACGCTCGTGTTCGGTCTGCTCACGCTCGTGAACTCGGGGTTCACGACGATCGTCCTGCTGATCGCTGTGGCCGTCTTGGCCCCTGTGCTCGTCGGGGCATTCGTGCTCGCCGGCGTCGCGATGGTGGGGGCGTCGTTCGTCCGAAGCCGGTTGACCTACGCCTTCCAATACGGCCAGACCGCCCCGGAACGGGAGCGGCGCTACCTCCGCACCGCCCTGGCGTCGCGAGTCGAGGGGAAGGAGATCCGGCTGTTCGGCAGCGCCGACCGGCTCGTGGAGCGTCACCGTCGGCTGCACGCCGAGCGGCTGCGTGAGCTGATCTGGTACGTCCGTCGCCAGCTCGTTCCCGAGCTGATCGGCGCCATCGTGTTGTCGGCGGTGGTGGTCGGCACTCTTTGGTACGTCTCGCGCCTACTGCGAGACGACGCCCTGGCTCTGGCCGATGCGGCGGCGGCGGTGTTCGCGGTGCAGCGGGTCGCCGGCCAACTCTCCGGCATCGCCCGTGGGCTCGGAGCGATCTCCACCGGCGGCCAGCTCGTCCAGGACGTCGCCGACTTCTCGAACGAGCCACTCGACGGCCGGACGCCGTTCCCGTCGACGGACCCAATCGAGCTGCGGCTCCAGTCGGTCTCGTTCACGTATCCGGGACGGGACGCCCCGGCGGTCCGGGATGCGTCGATCCGGCTCGCTCCGGGAGAGGTCGTCGGCCTGGTCGGGGAGAACGGGTCGGGCAAGAGCACCTTGGCCAAGGTGTTGGCTGGCCTCTACCCGCCCTCCGAGGGGCGCGCCGAGGTGTGCGCCGGCGGGCGATCGCTCGATCTCGCATCAGCCTCCGGTGTCGTCGCCGGGGTCTTCCAGGACTTCGCCCGCTACGAGCTGACCTTCCGCGAGAACATCACACTCGGCACGCCGACCTCGGAGATCGACGACGCCGGACTGTTCGAGCTCGTTGAGCGATTCGGACTGGTCGAGGTCGTCGAGGCACTCGCCGACGGTGCCGACACTCGACTCGGCCGCGCTTTCGACGGCGCGGTCGATCTCTCCGGCGGCCAGTGGCAGCGCCTGGCGCTCGCTCGGGCGGCCGCAGCGGCCACCGCGTTCGTGGTGCTCGACGAACCCGCATCGGCGCTCGATGCGAACGCCGAAGCCGCGATGTTCGAACGAGTTCGGGAGCTGTACCCGGGGGCCGGGATCCTGCTGATCTCTCACCGCTTCGCGTCCGTGCGGCACGCCGACCGCATTCACGTCATGCACGAGGGCGAAATCATCGAGACCGGAACCCATGACGCGCTCATGAACGACGTCGGGGTGTACGCCGCGATGTTCGAGACTCAGCGCAGGAGACTGCTGGGCGAGGCCTGAGCCTCTTGATGACGTCGGCGGCCGATCGCCCAGTCCCGACGGATCGTGCTGATCGAGAACATCTCCGCTTGGGCGCGCCACAGGCCGACCTGCGCCGCATCCACACCGTCGACGGGGGCATCGGACGACCCGGTCGTCAACGGCAGCGGCGTGCGACGCAGCTCGTCATCGCCGACGATCTCCTGGCCGGCTGCGGTGAAGAGGTCTTCCCACGAATGTGCGTGGATCGCCCAGGTCAGCGTGACCGACGACGAGTCGCCTGCCCAGGCTTCGTGCCACCAGCCGCGGGGGATGAACAGGCAGGTGCCCGGCGTGACATCGACGAGCATCGCTCCAGCGGGCTCGGGATCGAGGCGTTCGGCCTCGACCGCATCCTGCGGCCCCTCACGATGCGGGTTCATGTTGTCGGCGTTGAACCGGGGGTGCTTCGTGAAGCTGTTCGGCGCGACGAGGAACCGCTTCACCCCGGCGATGCCGAGGATGAAGTTCTCGTGGTTGTCCCAATGGCGGGTGAACCCCGAGCCCGGGTGGGAGAAGTACAGGTTCGGCCACGCCCAACGGAAGGGCACACCGATCGACGCCTGAAGGGCGTCGCAGTACTCGTGGATCGCCTCGGTCGAGAACTGGGTTCCCCGGGCGACGACCGTCGCCGACTCGCTCTCGGCCCAGAGACGTCCGACCTCGCCGGGCTCCGAGACGACGATCGGCTCGTCTTTCTTCGGCAGCACCTTGAAGTCGGTGTGGCCCGACGCAGCGAGCGAGCCGGGGTCGTGCAGCGCCTCGAGCTCGAGTAACGATTGCGTGAGGACGCTCGATGGTGTCCAGTGATGGGCTCGTTCGGCCCAGTGGGTGGCGTCGAACTCCGGTCGGTCGAGCGGAGAGATCAGCCGCTCGAACGCTCCGGTCACGATCCCGAGGAGCCGGTGCGGGCCGGCATGGTCAGCACCCCGTTGCTCTCGGGCTTTCCCGAGCCGTTTCCGTTGCTGCTCCCGTTTCGGCGGGACCCGTTCATCGGTGTCGGCGCGTCACCATCGGTCGACTCCTCGCCGTAGTACGCCGACTTGGTGTAGGCATCGCGTGCCGACACACCGACGAGGATGGTCCCGATCACCGTGCCGCCAGCCTGGTCGATGAGACGGGCGGCGTTGGTCGCCTGCTCCTTCTCGGTCGAGCCGGCGAAGGCGCACAGCACCACACCGTCGACATGCGGTGCGATCGTCAGCGCATCCGCCACCGGCAACACCGGGGGTGCATCGATCACGACCGTGTCGACCGTACGAGAGACCTCACGCAGGAACGCCGTCACGGCCGGTGATGCGAGGAAGTCGCCCGGGTTCGGCGGTGCGGTCCCCGCTGCGAGCACCGACATCTCGACGCCGTCGTGGACGACGGTCGACACCGACTCCTCGAGCGTCAGATCGCTCATGAGCACGTCGGTCAGACCGGGGGAGAGCAACGCGCCGAACACCTTGTGAACTCGAGGGCGGCGCAGATCGAGATCGATCAACGCGACGGTCTTGCCGGTGGCGGCCAGGGTCCACGCCAGGTTCGCCGCGGTCGAGGTCTTGCCTTCCGATTGATTGGCGCTCGTCACGAGGATCGAGGACATCGTGCGCGACATCGACGCGAACTGCAGGGCGGTGCGGACCTTGTGGTATCCGTCGGCGACCGGGCTCTTCGGGGACCGCAGGGTGATCAGGCCCGGCTCACCCAGGTCCTTGGCTGCGATCGGGATCGTGCCAAGCACGGGAGCGCCGGTGGCGGTCTCGAGATCACCCGAGGTCTTGACCCGCCGGTCGAGATTCTCGACCAGCAACGCCAGACCGGCGCCGGCGATCAAGCCGACAACGATCCCGAGGGTGAGGTTGCGGGACATCGGTGCGTTGATCGGCGAAGACGAGGGCGCCGCGACCGAGTTGATCCGAGCCGTTCCGGCGGCGGCCAACTCGCCGGTCAACTGGAGTTCGGCGATGCTCGAGGCGATGGTCGACACCTGCGAGTCGACGACGTTCAGCTCGGGTGCGAGATCGGCGGCGAGACGGTCGACCTGGTTCTGGAGCTGCGCCCGCTGTGTATCGGTGCTCGCGAGCACCAGACGATCCTCGAGTGCATCGAGGTCTGCTCGGAGTTCCTGGCGTTCGAGGCGGAGCTCCTGGAGTCGGACCTGGAGCTGATCGACGGCGTCGTCGACGCTGCCCTGGGCCCGCACGCGGCTGACCTCGACATAGGCGTTCGCCCAGACATTGGCGGCGTTCGCTGCGTCGTCCGGGTCACCGTCGGTTGCGGAGAAGAAGAGGAGGTCGGCGTCTTCGGATGCGGACACCGAGACGGCCGGCAGCTCGCCGAGCGTCGCTTCGACCGCAGCCTCGACCTCATCGCCGGTCGCCACGTTGATCTCGTTCTCGATCTCACGGCGGAGCTTCGAGATGGAGGTGATGTCCTGGCCGACTGCTTCCTGCGCCGCGGTCGACTGGAGGATGACCGTCGCGGTGGACCGATAGCGATCCGGTGTCCGCACGGAGTTGACGATGGCGAGAAACGGGATCAGGAGCAGTGGAATCAAGACCCAGATCCAGCGGCGCTGGAGGATCTTGAGATAGTCGCGCAGCTCGAGTTCGTCGCCGGTCACGCGCCCGAGTGTAGGAGGATGGTCCCACTCCACGCCGTAGGTGAAACCACGGTGCCGGGGTGCTCGACCACATCGTCATACTGGCGGGCATGGGTGCACGGCCGTTGCGGATCGCGTTGATCTGCCAGTACTTCCCACCTGAGGTGGGCGCACCCCAGGCGCGGCTCTCCCAGACGGCTGCACGCTGGGCAAACGCCGGTCACGAGGTGGATGTGTTCACGGCCGTGCCGAACCACCCCGACGGCATCGTGCCGCCGGCGTACCGTCGCACGATCGCGTCGACCGAGCAGGTGGACGGATATCGCGTCCGCCGACACGGGATCTACACCACCCCGAATGCGGGGTTCATCAAGAAGACCCTGAGCCACGTGTCGTTCGCGATCGCCTTGATCCTGTTCGGGTTGCCGCGCCTCGGCCGGCCCGACGCGGTGGTGGTCTCGTCGCCGACGTTCTTCGCGATCTTCTCCGGACTCGTGATGGCCCGGCTCAAGCGGGCCGCATTCGTGATCGAGGTGCGGGATCTGTGGCCCGGGATCTTCGTCGAACTCGGTGTGCTCACCAATCGTCGGATCATCACGGTGCTCGAAGCGCTCGAGTTGTGGGCGTACGGACAGGCAGATCACGTCGTGGTGGTGACCGACGGTTTCAAGGTCGATCTCGTCGAGCGTGGTGTGCCGGCCGACAAGGTGAGCGTCATCACCAACGGGGTCGACACCGAGCGATTCGCCCCTGCCGCGGCCGATGGCGCCGTCCGAGCCCGGCTCGACGGTGACGCCGAGGTGCTCGGGCTCTACATCGGTGCTCACGGGATCTCCCACGCGCTGGAAACCGTGATCGACGGCGCCGACCGAGCGGGGGCAGGCGTGGCGGTGGCCCTCGTCGGCGACGGCGCCCGCAAGCCCGACCTCGTCGAACACGCCGACACGGTTCGTCCACGGGCGGTGTCGTTCCACGCCCCGGTGGCCTCGGCTGAGGTGCCGGACCTCTTGCGGGCCGTCGACGTCCTGATCGTCTCTCTCCGCGACATCCCGCTGTTCGACACGTTCATCCCGTCGAAGATGTTCGAGTACCTCGCGACCGGCCTGCCGGTGATCGGGGCGTTACGCGGCGAGCCGGCCGAGATCCTCCGCCGCGGCGGTGGGATCGTCGTGCCACCGGAAGACCCCGACGCACTGGCGGCCGCCCTCCGAGCGATCTCGCCCGGGCAGCGCAACCCGCAGGGTCCGGCCTTCGTGGCCGAGTACTACGACCGCAGCCGTCTCGCCGATCGTTACGCCGAGCTGCTGGGTGGTCTCCGACCCTGAGCGAGGTCGATCTCGATGGCGGGGAGATCCGCGGGCAGCGTGGCGACGCCGCACCATCGTTTCGTCAGCATCGGCACCCGCTGGCCCATGGCCGTCGCCCGCGAGCCCCAGACCGTGCCCGTTGCTTCGTTGCCACCCACGAAGCGGACCAGCTCGGCCTGCGGCGGATCGAGATGGACTCGCGACACGAGTCGGTGCCGGTCGACGCCGCCGACGTGGTCCGCGATCGAGAGGCGATCGGCGCCGAGCCGCCACGTGCGCCGATGGGTCGGCGCACCGGTGAGTCGGCGGTAGCCGTCGTGTTCGGCCACGATCGTCGCCGTCGGGCCGTCGAGCTCGACGTCGAGCAGGGTGACGTTCGCACGATGCCCGGCTCGGAACGATCCGTAGACGTCGGTGGAGTTCCGCTCGTCGATCTCGACGGTGCTGTGTGCGGCGGTCGAGCGTTCGTGATCTCGTCGATCGCCCACATAGGTCGACACACCGGTGTCGACCACGATCTCCGCCGCGCCGTGCCAGAGCAAGAACGTGAGAGACGCGGCCTGCGCGTGAGCGGGTAGCTCGGGCGGGCAGGGCTCGCCGACGTCGCAGATGAGGGTGGCACCGTCGGCCGATCGGACAACGACGAATCCCGACGCGTCGAGCACGTGGGAACCGCCTCCGGCTCCCACGCCGAGCGCGTCCAGCCGGGCCCGATCGACCTGCACCGCATCCCCGAACAGCGGGAGCGCGCCGTCTGGTGTCGTCATCGCGTCGGCCCAGCGCTTCATGGCAGCGACGGCGTCGGTCAGCCAGGACGGCGCGCCTCGGCCATCGGCGTCGAGCAGACGTCGCAGGTCGTCGAGGTCGCCGAGGACCTGCAGGTGATACGACGGCGACCGTTCGAAGTGGCCGCCGTCGGCCAGGACCTGACGGTCGACCTGGAGACGCAGGAGGTCGAGACCATCCGCCACACTGGCCTCGTCGCGGAAGAACACACCGAGCCCGACCATGGCCTTCAGGTTCTTGATCAGGTGATTGCCGCCGACGTCGCGTTCGAGGTTGTTGCGGATGAAGCCGAGATGACGGAGGAGCGACGCGGCGACATCGTCGGCGATCGGTGTGTCGCCGATGAGCGTCGGCCAGACCGCAGCGAGCGCCCAGGCTCGGAGCGAAACGACGTACGGGGACCACTCATCCCATCGGCCGTATCGGGCGTCGCCCTCCCACGAACGCCAGAGCTGTTGGAACATCTCGATCGAGGACGCTCGGTCGGCGTCGGCGGCGAGCCGGTGGGCCCACTCGAAGTAGTGGAGGTGGTAGCGGAAGAGTTGGGATCGTTCGGTCGGGCGCCACCCGTCGACGATGCGGTGTTGTTCTCCGAGCAGGTCGAACCAGCCGGCCCGGATGCGCTCGGCGGTGCAGCGCTCGGGAGGGCACGCCGTGTCGAGCGCGACGAAGTCCGTCGGCCATCCGCGCTGATCGATGGGGAGCGCCGGCGTCCATCGACGCTCCAGCACGTCGGGGCGGGCCGTCGCCACCGCTCGTTGGCTTCGCAGCTGGAGTCGGCGCGCGACCTGGGAGGGTTCGAGGTGTCGGATGGTCTCGCCCAGCCGTCGCAGATCGCTCGCATTCATGAGGTCAGCCCGAGCACACGAGCGAGGTCGCGTTCGGCGTTCGACTGGTGGAAGGCCGTCGGCAGCGTCGCTTCGCCGAGCCGGGTCGCGGCGTCGATCGCCGCGGCGAGGGCGACGCCGTCACCCGGTGTCGCGAGCGCCCCCTGACCGGGGCCGACGAGTTCGGGGATGCCGGCGACATCGGTCGAGGCGACGGGCACCCCGAGCTGGAGCGCCTCCATGAGCGACACCGGGATGCCGTCCTCGTCGCCGTCCGCCGTCCGGACACATCCGAGCACCGACACCCGCGCTGCTGCGGTGAGTGCGAGGGTCTCCGATGGGGGGAGCGGACCCCGAAGGTCGACCGCGGCGCCGAGCGATCGAGCGAACGAGGCGAGCTCCGGCTCGAGCGGTCCACCGCCCACGATCGTCAGATGCCGGTCGAGCGTGGCCGCTGCCTCGATGGCGTGGCGATGGCCCTTCTTCTCGATGAGGCTGCCGACGGCGATCAGGTCGACGTCGGCATCGCCGCGGGGTACCTGGTCGAGCGGCGGCACACCGCAGCGCACGAGCCGGATGTTCCCCGGGTCGACGCCGAGTGCCTCGATGTTCGCGGTCGTGTAGTCGGAGATCGACACGATGACGTCGGCCCGACGCAGCTTCCACGCGAGCCACGCGGGGCTCCGGAACATCGACAGGGGAGAGTGCACCTCGACCGACACGGGAAGGTCGGCGACCTCGCCGGCCACGACAGCGATCGTCGCCGCCGCCGTCGAGAACGGTGCGTGGATCCGGGTGACGTCGGACCGCTCCCGAAGCTCCCGGCCGAGCGCCGCACCGCGGAGTGCGAAGTAGGCCGCCGCCCGAGGGCCGCCTTCGCCGGCCGACGAGCGGAGATGGCGGGCCGCCGCAGCAGCGGCAGGCGCTGCGGCGGCGACGTCCGACGGCCGCGGGGCATCGATCGACCGAGCGAGGTCGATCAGGTGCTCGCACTCCGGCGGGAGTTGCCCGTCGCCGGGGCGGGCGTGCCAGATCCCGCCCAGCCGGCCATCCCGGTGCAGACATCCCAGCCGACGGGCGTGGAACGTCTGGGTGGTCTTCGGAAACCGGTCGAAGACGGCGGCGATCACGTGTCGGCCTGCCTGATGGCCGTACAGAGCTGTTGCACGCCATCGTCGAACGGCCGCGGCCGATGATCGAGTTCGGCGATGGCTGCGCCGATGTCGAAGACCTTGTCCTCCTCGATCCGATCGATCTGTTCGAGCGACACCGGAAACCTGGGCAGGCCTTCCGCCCGGCCGACGATGGTCCGGACGAGACCAAGCGGAATGGGTGCCACGACGCGACGGGCACCCCAGGCACTGATGCTCGACTCGACGATCGAGCGGAAGTCGATGGCTTCCGGTCCGGCAACATCGAATGCTCCAGGCGTCCGTCGCTCGACGGCGTTCGCGATCGTCCGAGCGAGGTCGTCGACGTGCACCGGTTGCTGGAGGGTGTCGCCCCGTCCGGGGATGGGAACGACGGGCGAGCGACGGATCAGGCCGATCAGGCGCTCCATGTTCCGATCGCCGACGTCGCCGTAGATCATCGTCGGTCGGACGATCGTCGCGGGCGTCGACGCCTGGCCGATCGACTGTTCAGCGGCGACTCGGATCTTCTTCGAGGGTGCGTTGAGTTTCGTGAAGATGGCGGTGGTGGAGGTGTAGACGGCATGCGGCACGCCCGCAGCCTCGACCGCCGCCACGACGTCGTCGGCATGGCCGAAGCCGAGCGACGAGACCTTGCAGAAGACCTCGGGCCGGGTTGCCTCGAGCGCGATCCGTAGTGAACCCGGCGTGTCGAGATCGCCGTCGATCGGCCGCGCCCCGAGCGCGGCGAGGACATCCGCCGATCGGGAGGATCGGGCGAGGGCGCTCACCTCATGGCCGCGCTCGATCAGGGCAGCGACGACCCGTCGGCCGGTGAAGCCGGATCCGCCGCTCACGAAGACCTTCA
>JAHDBV010000199.1 GCA_020630195.1 Acidimicrobiales bacterium | reverse complement strand
TGGTCTCGAGCACGTCGTCGATCTCGTCGAGGAGGTCGTCGATGTCGGACTTGAGCGCCTCACCGGCCTCGGTGTTGGCCTCGACCTCGACCTCGTCCTCGGTGCGCTGCGGAGCCGGCTTGCGGATCTGTTCACGTTCGGCCATCTCGGGCCTCCTGGTGCCTGTGGGATCGTCGGCCGGCGGCGGTGCGAGCGGTCACTCACCGGCGAGGGCCGTCAGTCTGGCACGAACGCTCCGCGATCAACAGGTCGGTTCAGCCCACTCCCGACGCTCCGGCGGAGCAACACCCGATCGGGATGCTCCGGGCGTTGGCCACGCAGGCGCAGCAGGCTGCACGTGAACATCACGAGCAGCAGGCCACTCACGATCGAGAACACGGTGTAGAAGCTGATCCCGTCGAACGGGTCACCCGATTCGAGGTTGCCGGCCCCGAGCAACAGGGCGGTCACGGCGAACACGTCGAACGCGAGACGGCGCCTCCGGAGCGAACCGGTGACGCCGTGCACCGACAGGGCGATGCCGGTGACCACGGCGAAGGCCGCGCCGGCGTTGATGAGCCAGTCCCCCGGCCGGATCCAGATCGGGACGAGCAGGAGGTGGGCCCCGGCGGTCGACATGAACAGCCCGACGACCGCCATCGAGCGTGGTGAGGCGCCGGATGGCCGCCGCAGCAGCGTCGCGCCGAACACGAACGCCGCCAGGCCGATGTGGAGATGCACTCGGACCGGTTGGCGGAGGTCGGGGTCGAACGCGAAGGCGGTCGAACTCGCCCCGATCAGCACCAGGAGGAACCCGGCCGCAACCGCCGACAGCCGTTCGCCGCGGAGTCGGTTGAGCACATGGGTCATGGCGTTGCGGAGTTCGGCACCACGACGGAGGGGTCGACCCTCGGCCGCCGCGGCGGCACGGTGCTCGGCCCACGCGCCGAGCACCTCGGCCCGGATCCCGTCGGGCTCGCCGTAGGTCACGATCCGATCGAGCAGGGGCGCGTGATGGCCCGGATACGCCGCGGCGTCGCCGACGACGCCGTCCCGCTCCGGGTTCCCACGCCCGGCCCTCGTCCCACCCATGACCGCGACCGTCTACGAACCCAGTTGCGCCAGGAGGTCGGCGGCGGTGTCGGCACCGTCGAGCAGCTCGCCGACGTGCGCGGCGGTGCCCTTCGACGGCTCGAGCATCGGCACTCGCCGAAGCGGCTCGTCGCCGGTGTCGAACACGATGGAGTCCCAGTTCGCGGCGACCACGGCGCTCGTGTACTTCTGGAGCACCCGACCCCGGAAGTAGGCGCGGGTGTCGTCGGGCGGCGTGGTCTTGGCGGCCTCGACCTCGTCCTCGCCCGCGATACGACGCAGGCCGAGCTTCGCCGCGAGCCCCTTGCCGGCCCGGAGGTCGTGGTACTGCAGATCGAGGGCGCGGAGGCGGTCGTCGTCCCAGCCACAGCCGTGGCGGGCCCGGAAGCCGTCGAGCAGGCGCTTCTTCGCGACCCAGTCGAGTCGGTCGGCGAGGGTCATCGGATCCTCGGCGAGGCCGTCGAGCACGAGGCGCCACTCGTCGAGCACGAGTCGACCGCTCTCGGCACCACCGACGAGGTCGAAGCCCCGTTCCTCGGCCCAGGCGTGGGCGCGGTCGCAGAGCTCCCGCTGCACCTCGAGGGCCGTGAGGTGGGTGCCGTCGACCATCTCGATCGTCTTCGAGAGCGTGAGGTCGTGCGACACCGCCCACATCGCCGGTACGGGGTCGTCGATGATCGGCAGGTCCTCGAGCACGCCGTCCTCGAGCATGGCGAACACGAACTGGCTCGTGCCGACCTTCAGCAACGTCGAGGTCTCCGAGAGGTTGGCATCGCCGACGATGACGTGGAGACGTCGGTACTTCTTCGTGTCGGCGTGGGGTTCGTCGCGGGTGTTCACGATCGGACGCTTGAGCGTCGTCTCGAGCCCGACCTCCTCCTCGAAGTGATCGGCCCGCTGGGTGAGCTGGAACGGCACGTCGCCACCGAAGCCGGGCAGCTCGCAGCCGA
>JAHDBV010000103.1 GCA_020630195.1 Acidimicrobiales bacterium | reverse complement strand
CTCGACGAGGACGACACCGAGGCCGACCTCGATGACGATGCTGATGAGGGCGACGCCGACGACCTCGACGACTGAGCCCGGTCAGCGTGCCGCGAGATGCCGCCTCAGGTCTGCGGAGACGCCTCGCGTGCGATCGTCTCGAGTCGCTCGACGTGTGCGGCCCAGTCGAACTCGTCGGGGCCGGGCATGTTGGTGCCGCCCTCGCGGAGACCGGTCGCACCGTCGAGCCCCTCCCGGAGGATGTCGATCTGGCCGAGATGGCGGTTGATCTCGGTGGCGAGATGCACGGCGATGCGATGGAGCGTGACTGCGCCGGCATCACCCCACCAGGGCACGTGTCCGGGCTGGTCGAGGGGTAGGTCGATGAGGGTCTGGGTCAGATGGGCCTGCGCAGCGTCGAGCAGCGCCATGATCTGGTCGACCGATTCGTCCGCTGCGACGTACATGTCCCAGAACGCATCGTTGTCGTCCGATGCGTCGCCCCGGTCGTGTGGCCGGTCGAACGTCTCGGCCATGTAGCCGAGCTCGACCCAGGCCACGTGCTTCACGATGCCGAGGAGGCTCGTTCCGGTGGGCGTGAGCGGACGCCGCAGGTCGTAGTCCGAGAGTCCGTCGAGCTTCCACCGCATCGCGTCATGGGCCACCTCGAGGTAACGGATCAGCGCGCCGGCCGGAGAGTTGATGTCCATCAGCCGAGTGTCGCGCGGCGGTGTGACGCCGTGGGCTGCTCGAACCTGGGGCGTGTGGCATCGATCACTCGTTCGGAGCTGGTTCCGTCGGTGTCCTAGGTTGCGGAGATGCGGGGATCGGGAGGGCACGGCACACGGCTCGCTGCCCTGCTTCGTGTCGACATCGTCGGCTCGACGGCGACGCTCACCCACGAGGGACTCGGTGCGGCGGTCGCGCAGCGACAGGAGTTGATGGCCGTTGTCGAGCAAGCGCTCGTCGGCGTGGAGGGATCCATCGTCTCCACCGAGGGTGATGGCGCGGTGCTCGCGTTCGTCTCAGCGGTCGCGGCGTGCGAGACCGCGCTCGAGCTCCGCAGCCGATTCGATGCCTCGCCGACGTGCACCGTGCGACTTGGGCTCTCGCTCGACGAAGTGGCCATCGATCCGGCTGGCGGATTCGGTGGTCTCGCGTCGACCGACCTGCGACGTCTCGACCGCCTCGAACGCGAAGCCGGGCCCGGTGAGGTCCGAGTCGATGAGCTGGTCGTCCTGGCGACCCGTGCCGTGCGCGAGGTCGACCTCGGCGAGCCCAGCGACGACACGATCGGTGCCCCGCTGGTGTCGATGGGCGGTGATCGTGCCGGTCGGCCGACGGCGCTCGCCAGCGTGGTCTTCACTCGGATCGACGGTCCGCCCGACCTCGTCTCCGTGGCGCTCGATCGGATCGACGAGGTGATGATCGACGGTCGCGTCATCGACACCCACGGTGCCGGCCACGTCGTGGTGTTCGAGTCCTGCCAGGCCGCGGTCGCCGCAGCGCGCGACCTCCATGCCCTCGCGGCCGATCTGAGCGCCCGCGCCGGTTCCACGGCCCCGGTGCATGCAGGTGTGTCGATCGCGGTCGGCGAGATGTTGCGCGACGGCGACGATGAGTTCGGTGGCGCCGTGGTCGAGGCGGCGCGACTACTCGAGCTGGCCGGCGACGCCACCGTCTTCTCCGACGCCGTCCGGGTCATCGCCGGCGAGCTCGCCCGCGACGCCGTTCCCCTCGGCGGTCACCAGCTGAAAGGGCTGCCCGGCATGGTGGCGGTGCATCGGTTGGCATCGACCGGTGCGGCTCGACCGCTCGTCGAACTGCCCGCCGTCTTCCGCCGCGACCAGCGTTTCGGCTTGGCGGGTCGAGGTGGTGATCTCGGTGCACTCCGCGCCGCCTGGGCCGACGTTGTCGCCGGCGATCTCCGCGGCGTCGTCGTCTCGGGGGAGGAGGGGGTCGGCAAGACCCGCTTGGTCCGGGAGCTCGGGCGGGAGGTCGTGGGTCGCGGTGCGACCGTGCTCTACGGCGCCTGCGATGAGGACCTCCGTCGTCCGTACGGCCCGATCGCCATGGCGCTGCGAGCAGCGGTCGATCTCGACCCCGGAGTCACCGAAGCGGTCCGCGATCGTGTCGGTCCGCTGTTGCCGGTGTTCGGGCAGCCGTCGCCGGGCGCCGGCGGCGACCTCGACCGCCTCGACGTCTTCGACGCGACCGTCGCTGTACTCCGTCGTCTGGCGGAGGTCCGCCCCGTGCTCCTCGTCGTCGATGACGTGCAGTGGGCCACACCCGACTCGATCGAGATGATCGAGCACCTCCTGTCGGACCGGACCCTCGGACGGGTGATGGTCGTCGCGCTGAGCCGTACCGAGGGCCTCGACGGCGACGCCGTCGCTCGGCGGCTCTGGCGCTCCACCCGCACGCTCCACCGGGTCGTCAACCACCGGCTCGACCGACTCGAGGTCGACGACGTCGTCGGCATGCTCGAGTCGCGCGCCGGGGCGGAGTTGGCTGGCGACGAGCTCGCCTTCGCCCGCCAGATCACATTGGTGACGGGTGGGAACCCACTCTTCGTCGAGGAGCTCATCGTGCACCTGGTCGCCACCGACGTGCTCGTGCACGGCCGTCGGTGGAAGCTCAACGTCGGTGTCGACGACATGCTGCTGCCCGACACCCTGGTTGACCTGATGGCCCATCGTCTGTCACGCCTCGGCGCGGACGCAGTGCGGATCCTCTCGGTCGCCGCCGTGGTCGGTTCGACCTTCGACGTCGGGCTGGTGGCTGCCGTCGCCGGCCGCGCCGTCGACGACGTGCTCGACGCCGTCGATGACGCTGTGGTCGCCGGTCTGCTCCACGAGGTGGACGCCGGCGATCGGATCGGGTTCAGCGACGAGCTGAGCCGGGCAGCGCTGCTGCGCGACGTCCGCGCCGCCCGACGCTCGCGCTGGCATCGTCAGATCGCCGAGGCCCTCGAGGTCAGCGGTCCCGACGCGATCGACGAGCTGGCCCATCACTGGAATCGGGCCCACGGCGATGATGCGCCGGCACGTGCGGCCCGCTATCTGCTGGCCGCTGCCGACCGGGACATGGCGTCGGCGGCGTGGGAGTCGGCCGCCGCCCGACTCGAGCGGGTACTGGAGGGGCTCGACGGAACCGAGGCCGGCGCCATCGACCATGGCGAGGTGTGTTACCTCCTCGGCTCGAGCCGTCGCATGCTCGGCGACGGCCGTCACCGGCACGACCTTCTCGCCGCAGCACGCCATGCGCGAACCCGGGGCGATGCCGACCTGCTCGCACGGGCGGCGATCGCCATGATGCGCCCGGGGTCCTGGTATCCGGAGGCGGGGATCGTCGACGAAGAGATCGTCCAGCTCTGTGAGGAAGCCCTGCTGCTGCTTCCCGGGGACGATCGGTTGCGTGCGAAGGTGCTCGCGGTGCTCGCGATCAACCTGACGTACGACGAGGACGTCGATCGATGCCGGTCGCTCGTCGCCGAGGCCCAACGACTGGCCCGGGAGCACCACGACCTCGATGCCATCGGCACGACGATCGCTGCGGAGCTCATCGCCATCCAGGATCCGGAGTTGTTCGAACATCGGGCCGAACTCGCCGGCGAGCTCCATCGGATCGGGCGACTGCTCGACAGCCGGGCGCACCGATTCACCGGTGGGTTCTTCCTCGCGTGCGAGCACCAGCACCGGGGCGAGGTCTCCGAGGCGGAGGTGTACGTCGAGGAGCTGCGGGAGATCGCCGAGTCGACCCGGTCGTACTGGTACCGCTACCTGGTCGCCCACTTCGACACGATGCTCCTCATCGCACGACGTGACCCGGCCGCCCGTGCGGCGGTGGCCGATCAGAGCGCCCGAGCGGAGAAGGCGCCCGTCGACGGGTTCGGTCCGTCGGTGATCCAAGAGGCCGCGATCGCACTCGCCGACGGGACGCTGGCCGAGATGCTCAGCCCGTTCGGTGCGGCGATGGATCAGTTCGGCCACGTCGACCAGTGGGCGAAGAAGTGGAATCACCCCGTGGCTCGGGCGCTGCTCGAGACGGGCGACGTCGAAGCGGCGTTGCCGATCGTCGAACTCCAGCCGGTGCCCGATCGCGACTGGTACTTCGTGTCGGGGGTCTGCAACCTCGCCTGGATCGGGCTCCACCTCCGCTCGGAGCGGTTCTGCGACCTGGCGATCCAGCAACTCGCTCCGCACCGCCGGAGGTTCGCGATCATCGGGCTCGGGATCTGCGTGAGCGGCAACGTGTCGACGGCGCTCGGTCAGGCCTACCTCGGGCTCGGCGCCGTCCGCCTCTCGCTCGACTACTTCCGGGAGGGCATCGAGGTCGCCGATCGCGCCGGTTTCCCGTACTTCGCCACCGAGGCCCGCCGGTATCTCGCTGGAGCGTTGCTCCAGCTCGATCCGAGCGACCCTGACGTCGCGGACCTGCTGGAGCGGGCCGAGGCCGACGCGCGCCGCTACGAGTTCGCGGTCGAGCTGCGGGAACTGATCGAGCTCCGGGAACGGCGCGAGCGAATCACCCGGGCGAGCTGAGTTGGCCGTGGAACGACGAAGCCCCCGAACCTGGTGGCTCGGGGGCTTCGGCGCTGGGCGCCCTCGGCAGGATTCGAACCTGCGCACACGGCTCCGGAGGCCGTGTTCGTTCGGGTGAGTTTCCCCTGGTCAGCGACTTGGTGAAGGCGCTTCAGTAGCGCAGTACCCAAGGAGTACCCACGAGATGAGCGGACGCCCGATCGCCGACATCCGAGTTTGGAACGTGCAGGACCGCCGTTCGAACCCCAAGTACGCCCGCCCGTGGATCGTGCGTTGGGCCGTCGACGAAAAGACCTTCTCACGCGGTCACCGCACCCGCAGTGAGGCGGACCACTACAGGTCGCTGCTGCTCGTGGCACAGCGCAGCGGTCAACCGTTCGACCCCGAGACCGGCGAGCCGGAGGCGTGGGCGGCCGGATCCGGCGACATCGGTGTCCATGAGTGGTGTCGCCGGTGGCTGGGAGAGAGCTGGGGCGAGTGGCAGCCGCGCACCCGTGACTCGGCTGTCGAGGCACTCGCGAGGTTCATCCCTCTACTCACGACGAGTCGCAACGCGCCTCCAGACCTCCGTGCGTACCTCACCAAGGCATTGCGACCGGATGCCGACCGGAGTGAGTCGCACGAGGCGTGGCTCGATCGCCACGTGCCGACGCTCGATGCGCTTGATCGATCGACACTCGCTGTCGTCGACCGAGACCTCGGTATCGGTGACGCCGGTCAGGCTCTCGGTTCGTCGACCGCTGGGCGCTATCGGAAGCTTGCCCGGTCGTGCGTGCGTCGCGCCCATGAGCTCGAGCTGATCGCTCGTGACCCGTGGCCACCGACCCGCCGAGGGGCCAATCAACGGAAGGCGCGACGACAGTCCAAAGCCGTCGATGCCCGGCGCTTCCCCGACCCAGACACGATGCGCCGAGCCATCGATGCCATCGAGTCGCATCAGCCAGCGAGCCGGACCTATCGAGTGATGACGGCTGTCCTCTACTACGCCGGGCTCCGGCCATCGGAGGTCGTCATGCTCCGCGCACGGGCGCTCTATCTGCCAGCGAATGGGTGGGGCCTGATCGAGGTGAGGGAAGCCGATATCGCATTCGATGTTCCTGGGGAGCCGAAGACGGGGGAGCGCGTCGTCCCGATTCCTGAGCAGCTCGTCACCCTCCTGGCTGAGTGGCTCGGAGCACACGACTTCGATGATGACGATCTGATCTTCCGGACCAGGAATGGTCGGCGACCGACCGCATCGAACTGGAGCCGAGCCTGGCACCGAGCGTTGGCGCAGGTGGGCCACGAGCCGCTGCGCCTTTACGACTGTCGACACGCCGCAGCCACGACGTGGCTCTCTGCGGGTGTGCCGCTTGGTGAAGCCGCACGCCGCCTCGGCCACTCAGTCGAAGTATTGGTGTCGACCTACATAGGGGAACTCGACGGTGATGTCTCGCTCTCAAATGAACTCATCGACGGAGCACTGCGGTCCAACTCTCCGACGACCTAGCTAGCAGGGACCGGCGCCATGGGCAGCAGTGCAGCGAGGTTCACCGGTCAGCTACTCGCAAGACGTAGCCCCCGCCGCCGTCTACAACCTCGAGCAGGATGTCCGGCTCCGCCGACGTGGCGGCGTCTCGATCGTCGCCTCTCTCAACGGGCACGGAATCAGCGTCAGCGGGAGCCTCGATGAGGAGCGTTCGAGCCTCGACTTTGACGGGTTCGGCAAGCGGATCAGACCGAAGCGTCGCCTCGATCGGCGCTTCGTCGACTCGCAAGTTGATCTCGACTACTTCGCCGGATCCGGCCGCATCTGTCGACAAGCAGACATGCCGATCAGGGGGAGCTGCCTCCTGGGCAAAGCAGACCAATGCGGAGTCTTTTGCCGTCCGGAGAGCGCCGACGTCGACGGCGATGAGCACATCCTCGCCTTCATCGGCGAACACTCCTGGCAGCGGCTCGTCGATCGGCTGGTCGCTCGCAGGAAGGTCGATGTCGAGTGGGTTGAAAGCTGCAAAGGCTTCGAGGTCTGATCTGTGCCCGAATCGGTCCGAGAAGGCCCGGAGTTCTTCGAGATCCGCATCTGAAGCGCAGGACTCTGTGAATGTCAGCGAGTCTCCTTCGCCAACGAGCGCCGCCCCCATGATCCACCAACTCCGCCATGCCGTGGTCGGCCCAACGCTCAGCACCAGTCGAGCGTCTTTTTCAGCGCCTCCCAGAGCAGCCGAGATTGATTCGAAGCGGGAGTTCTTTACCCAGACGTCGTCAAGTGTGAGCTTTGTCCCCGGGCCCGCAGCAGTGACGTCGGAGTTGTCGGAGAGGACAATGACCTCTAGCGATGGGAGGACCCACCCCCCTGAGGTTGGTTCGTTGTCCGGGCGTGCCTCAAGGATCGCTTGTGGGTCAGGGAGCTCGACAGCGATGGTCAGCTCGTTCCGCATGATCCATAGATCGACCATTGGCTCGCCGTGGGCGCACTCCCGCGACGGCTCGCCAACGGCTTCAACTGTCGTCGTCGAGCTGCAAGCTCCGGCCGAGGCGAGCGCCATGCAGAGGAGCGCTGAACGCAATGCAGCCGAGCGGATTTGCTTAGGGTTCACTGCCATGTCAGGACTGCTCCGTCCACGTAGATGGGAGATGGTTGCTGATTGCTCTGGTACACCGACTGGTTGTGAATTCTCAGCAAGGCGGCCGATCCCATGTTGGGCGACTCGACAAGCGGTGAGCCTGTCGTGGAGAGGTTCGTCCAGGAGGTCTCGCTCCCGTAGGCCCAGTCGTAGGTCCTAAGGGTCCATGGCCCCGAGGACACGAAATCGTCCTCGTTTCGTCCCGTGGGCCAGCTGCAGTTCGAGCTTCCGTTGCCGTACGTCAGTTCCTGCGTGTAGATCTCGATTTTCGCGGTGCCCCACGATGGGCTCACCTCGCGGAAGCTCGCCGCGGCAAGAAGGGTGTGGTTCGCGTTGTCGTTGAGGGTCACGACAGTTTGGTAGAAGCCTTGCGTAGTCATGCGCACTGCGTAGCTGCCGCCTGTCTTTGGGCTAGTAATCGTCGTGACAGAGGTTCCGCTTGAGCCCCACGCATAGTGAGCGCCACGTTCGAAGCCTGGGTTCGGATTCACCTGGTTGTTTACGCTCCCGTTCTTGTGAAGGAGCGCTGAGGTGTCGTCCTGCGTGACCTGTCCAGCTTGAGTCGACGATTCGCTGCTGGTGATGCAGGTTGACATCACGGGTATCTTGCCGTCCCATCTCGGGTCCGTAGATGCGTGGGACAACCCGAGTGTGTGTCCGACTTCGTGCACGAACGTCTTGTGGAAGCGATTGGCCAACGTTGCACTGTTGTTTGCCCGCAGATCGTTGTCCATCCGGATGAAGCCGCCGGAGCATGACGCCTCGCCAAGTCTTGAGCCAGGCAGGTCTTGCCATCGGGCGACGATCTCGCCGAATGACTCGACCACGTCGATGGTTCTGGAGCCATTCATGCTCTTGACTGCCTCCCACCGGTTCGCCGCAGCGCGAGCGTTGAAGCTGGTGTTCGTCCCGTAGCGGCGATCGATTGACCCTTCCACCCATCCCACGCCCGAATAGGCGAGCTTCAGAATTCCGTCTGTGCCGCAGTTGCCGCCGCTGGCGGTGTCGTGCCCAACTGCGTTTGAAGGTGGCGCAGCTAGAGCCACAAGGCACAAGACTAAGAGAGCGGCGATAGCGTTTCTTCTAGGCCTCATAAGTGAAAGCCTAGTATGTCCGGTGCCCAATGGCGGCCAGAAACGCTCTTACGTCGATCTGGGATCGGGGCGGCCCTTCTGAAATCACAGCGCTCCGATCGGTCATCCTCAACTCACGATCACCTCGACCACTGTGCCACCGACCCACGCCCCGTAGGGTAGTTCACGCTGCGTGACAGATCGGCGGCGTTGAAAGAGGCCTGGATAGCACACGCTGTCGGCGAGCGGGTCGCCTCGCTCGAGGTCGGCCACTTCAGCTTCGCGGCGAACGCAGAGCGTTCGCCGGCGACGCCTCCGGCGTCACCGCAGAAGGCTCACTGGCGCTGAGTGAGTCGCGCCTCCCCGACGCATCTTTAAGTGACCGATCTGAGGGATACACAGTTGCACCTCCCGTTGGGAGGTGCGGGTGCGTCGCCACAGAAGCGGCTGATTGCCCTCGTTCGTTGCTGGTCATGACCACTGTGCTGATTTGTCGCGTTTGGGGGCGTTGGCGGCCATCTGAGTAGGGGGTGCATGTTGGTGTGACGGTGTTGGGGTCGCGGGGTGGGGTGGATGCTGCGGCGATCGTGTCGTATCTGGAGCACGGGGCTGGGGGTGTGCCGCTGGTAGCGAGTGATGGTGGGGTGTCGGCTGGGGGTGTGGGCCGCTATTTCGCTGATAGTGGGGCGGGGCGTTGGCTCGGCCCGGATGTTCCGGCCGTTCCGGTTGATCCGGCCGTGTTGGAGGCGCTGCTGTCGGGTCGCGATCCCGCGTCGGGTGTCGTGTTGAAGTCAGCCCAGGGCTCGCACCTGCGTGCTGCCGGGCGGTCGGGTGACGCATCTTCGACGCATCAGGGACGCACTCGTGACGCATCTTCACACTGGTTGACCGCTTCAGAAGCGGCTGAACGGCTCGGGGTTGATGCTTCGTATGTCCGGGCTCAGGCCCGGGCGACGGCGGCGCACGCGGCCGCTCCGTTGTCGGACGAGGCGCCGGTGTCGCCGTTGTTCGGTGTGCAGGTGGGTCGGCGGTGGTTGTTTGACCCGGCGGAGGTGGAGCGGTTCGGGGCGGGGCGTCGTCCGGCGCGGGTGGTGCACGGGTTCGATGTGACGTTCTCGGTCCCGAAGTCGGTGTCGTTGCTGTGGGCCGTGTCCGATGATGCGACCCGGCAACGGATCGAGACCGTCATCGACAACGCCGTCGAGGTGGGGGTCGGATATCTGGCGGAGCATGGGTTCTGGTTTCGGGACCGTCAGGTCCCGCAGAAGGCGGTGGGGTTTCGGGCGGCGGGGTATCGGCATCACACGTCCCGGGCGTTGGAACCGCAGTTGCATGACCATGTGGTGATCCCGAACCTCGCCACCGCCCCCGACGGTCGTGTTCGGTCGTTGGATGGTCGTGGGGTGTTCGCTCACGCCCCGACGGCTCGCCACCTGGCGGCTGCCGAGTTACGTCGTGGTCTGACCCGCGAGTTAGGCGTCGAGTGGGGGCCGGTCCGCAACGGGATCGCCGACATCGAAGGGATCCCCACGGAAGCGCTGGCGGAGATGTCCAGCCGTCGGCATGCGGTGTTGGATCACGCCGAGGCGTTCGGGCTCCACACGCACCAGGGCCGCCGAACCGCAGCCCTCGCCACCCGAGCCGCCAAAGATCTCGGAGTCGACTGGGGCCAGCTCGAAGACTCGTGGCGGCACCGTCTCGCCGGGCATGGCCTCACCCGCACCACCGCCCTCGACCTCACCGAGCCGCGCCTGCCGCGCCCGTTCCGGGTATCGGAGGAGGCTGCGGTGTTGAGGCGGGCGGCCCGGCTGGATGGGGTCACCGAGACGGGGCATGTGTTCGACCGGCGACGTGTGATCGAATGGCTTGCCGACGACATCGGCCACCGAGTCGGTGCCGACCGGATTCTGAGGCTGGCGGATCGGTTCCTCGAACACCACGGCATCCCCCTCGAACCCGACCCGCTCGGTCACACCCGCTACACCACCACCGAAGCCGTTGCGCTCGAACGACGGGTGATCGACCTCCACGCCTACGGCCACAACCGCTCCACCGTCACCGTCGCCACCGAACGCATGACCTCGGCGATCACGACTTTGGAGGCGAGGCTCGGTCACCCGCTCGGCGCCGATCAGGCAGAAGCCGTACGGCGGCTAACCGGGTCGGGCGACCAGTTCCAAGCCTTGATCGGTCTTGCCGGATCCGGGAAGACCACGGTCCTCGCCGCAGCGGCCGACGCCTGGACCGCCGAGGGCTACCGAGTCATCGCCGCTGCGCCGTTCGGCGCCGCAGCTCGACAGCTCGAAGCATCGATCGGGATCGAAGCACACACCCTCGAAGGGCTTCTCACCGGGTGGCGTCACGACCAGCCCGGCTCTCGCATCGACAACCGGACCGTGGTGATCGTTGATGAGGCGTCCACGATCTCGAATCGGCAACTCGACCAGCTCTACCGACACATCCACAACACCGGCGCCGCCCTCCGCACCGTTGGCGACCCACACCAGCACCAATCCGTCGACGCCGGCGGCCTCTGGAACCAACTCACCCACACCTACCCGGAGCAGACACCTCGGCTCGTTGAGAACCGCCGCCAGAACCCCGAGGCACTCTCGGACTTGCGCTCGGCGCTCGACCAGTTCCGGGCGGGCGACACCCGCACCGCCATCCAACAACTCGACGCCGACGGGCGCATCACCAGCGCCGAACGGTGGGACGAACTCCTCGACCAACTCGTCGACACCTGGCACCATCACCGCACCACCGCACTCGAAACCGGTGAACCGGTGCCGTCGATGATCGCCGAACGCAACCGAGACCGGCGAGACCTCAACCAACGCGCCCAGACCCTCCTCCGAAACAACGGCGAACTCGGCACACCCGTCCGGATCGGGGTCGAGGACTTCCACCTCGGCGAAACCGTCGTCACACAGGCACCCAACAGGACCGTGCTCGTTGACGGTCGACCACTCGTGAACGGCGCCTTCGGCACCATCACCGCAATCGACCCCGACACCGTGACCGTCGACCTCGAGCACGGCACCGCCCACCTTCCACGCAGCTGGGTCGCCGAACCCGTTGGATCCGGCCGAGGTGGCGGTCTCACACCCGCCCACGCGATCACCTCCTACAAAGCCCAAGGCCGCACCTTCCAAGCTGCCCTCGGACTCGCCGCCCCAGGTGTCACGAACCGACCCGGTCTCTACGTCACCCTCACCCGCGGCACCCACCACCTCGAACTCTTCACCACCCACCGAGAACAAGACACCGAACTGCCAGCCATCCCCGACGACCGAACCCCCGACGCCCGACTCGCTGACCACCTCAAGCACCACGCGCCGCCACCCCTCGCCACCCAACTGCACCCAAGCAGCCCAGGCCGCGACGTCGATGCGATGCCGCTCCACGTCCTCCTCGAACAACACAGAACCAGCCGCCTCGGCACCGACACCGATCGCCGTATTCGGGCCAGCCTTCACCGCCGCATCGACCAAGCCGTCACCAACCCGGCCCCTTACCTCACCAACCACCTCGGCCCACGACCAACAAACCCAGGACCAGAACAATCCCGGTGGGACGCCGAAGCCCGACGCATCGAAACCCGCCGGCACCACCACGGCCTCGCCCCGCAACACGGACCCCAACCCGGCACCACCACCCTCCAACAAGCTGTCGGCGCCGAGCGGTCGGCGAGGATCAGTCGACTTCAAGGTCAACACCACGGGCCAACCCGCGACCGCTGACGGCCCAACGCGAGTCGCTTGCGACAACCGCCCATGACGAGGCTCTCGAGCCCCCGCTATCGACTCACGCGATCACTCACACTGGCGGTCTGGCCAGCGAAGCGGGGCCAGCGGTGGAACTAGAGGGGCGATCTCAGCAGCGACAGGTTTCCTGTCGTGACCGAAGCGGCGCACCGCTCTCGGGTCAGACATCGGATTGCGATGGTCTCGTTCGGGCTATCGATGATCGGTCCTCATCGCCGACGTTGCGCCTTCGTCGGCTGGATGCCCGTGCGGTGCGTACCAACGTCTAGCTCTCGCGGCCCCATGCATCGTTGCCAATCAAGCGGGAGATTGTACAGGGAGTGTTGTTGTGGTGAACGAGATGTAAATACGCGCCAGTTGCTGGCGGCCATCGCACTGTCGTCCAGCGGTATAGGACTATGGTCCCGACTTGATCGCAGTCGTCAGGGCGTCGACTGTCGAACGAGGAGGGGTAGTGGTGGTTCGCGCCGTTCGCCGTGTGCACTTGATTCCGGGAATCGTCCTGGCTCTGTTGGCAGCGACTCTGACGGGGATGCAGCCCGCAGCGGCCGCTGTGCCGTCGTCGTGTACGTGGTCTGACAATGGGAATGGGTTCGACATCTCGTGGGATCAGACCGAGCCGGACAAGGTGATCGTGCGTCGCACGGTCGATGGGGCTGGTCCGTATTGGCGTGCGGCGGTGGATTCGCCTGCAACGTCGTTCGTTGATGGTGCTGCGCCGGCTGGTGCGGTGGTCGCCTACGAGATCGCGCACAAGGTCGGCAACACCGTGGGTGCGGCCATTCCGTGCACCGAAGCCGGCGCCGGCGGTAGTGCGCCGTCGTCGTGTACGTGGTCTGACAATGGGAATGGGTTCGACATCTCGTGGGAT
>JAHDBV010000102.1 GCA_020630195.1 Acidimicrobiales bacterium | reverse complement strand
AGCGGTAGGTCACCGGATCGACGCCGGTCCCGACCACAGACACGAGCCAGTGGTGCCCCCACTGGCTCGTGAGCGTTTTGGGCACCCCGGCCGGGAAGACGGTCAGTTGGTGGTGACGTCCAGCGGATCCGAGACGACGCCGGTGTCCACCGAACGCAGTTCGTACGTGTAGGTCGTCGCCGGGCTCAGCCCGAGATCGGTGAACCAGCCGTCGTCGTCGGTGCCGACCACGTCGCCGTCACGCAGGATCTCGACGGCGCCGGCCGGATCCCACCGCAGCACCGCGCGCTCGCGGGTGACCCTGCGGGCTTCGAGGCCGGTGGGCCCGGCGAGGACCACCTCGTTGTTGCAGCCGACCGGACCGGCCACCACCTGGGAGCCGACCTTGAGCTCGACGGTGTAGGCGAGGGACGCGTTCCGGTCGGTGTCGGTGAAGCTGTCGGCCTCGTCGATCGCACCCCGCCAGTACAGCGGGCTGGCGTTGACCGAGCGACGCACCACGACCCGGGCGTCGCCGACGACGCCGTCCCAGGTGATCTCGACCTCGCGGCCGTCCCGGGCCGCCGTACAGGCGGTCAGCTCGGGGATCTCGTCCGAGCCACGGGAGAACCGGACGATGCCGTGCCGGGGTTCGGCGCCACCCCGTGTGAACTCACCACCGACCCAGAGTCGACCGAGGCCGTCTTCGACGATGTCCCAGGCGCCGGCCGAGCCGGCGAGGTCGAACACGACCGGCAGGAGTTCGCCGGAGGCCCGGTCGATGCCGAACACGGCGTGCACGTCGACGGCGTCGTCGGTGGGCCGGAACGGGTTCTGGGGTGGGGCGGCCACGAAGGCCTGCCGCCAGCAGTGGCAGCCGACCCAGATGGTGTCGGCCCCCGGATGGATGACCTGGTGGTCGCCGTTGTTCGTGTAGATGACGTCGCCGGCACGGGCGAGGGTGTCGGCGTCGACCGAGATCGTGAAGTTCTCCTTGCCGCCGTATCGGACGACGTCGCCATCGAGCGCGATGTCGTAGAGGAAGGTGATCGGCCGGCCGTCGTCGTACTCGACGTCGGGGTTGGCCGCCGCCGTGGCCCCGGTCGTGGCGTCGAGGATGGCGAACGCGTCGGTGGAGGGATCGCCGTTGACCGACGCGAACAGGCCGCCGACGTAGAGCCGGTTGCGTCCCGGATCGACCTCGAGGTCATAGACCCGCTTCTGTGGACGGGCCTGGTAGTCGACCGTCTCCATCGTCATCGAGAAGGCCGGGTCGGCGGCGCCGGTCACGGCGTCGAGCTTCACCAGGTTGTCCGCCGGGGTGCCACCGGCGCGGATGAACCGGCCGCCCGCGTAGATGGCGTCATCGGCCACGGCCACGGAGAACACCGCCGGCGGACCCCAGAGATGACGGAGGTCGGCGTCGAACCCCGCGACACGGTCGCCGGAGCCGGGATCGAGCAGGGCGACCCCGCCGGTGAGCTCGCCACTGGCCACCACCGAGCCGTCGGGTCCGACGGCGAGGGAGTAGACCACGCCGTCGACCTCGGCATCGAACGACGGGATCCACGCCCCGGTCTCGAGGTCGAAGGCCACGAGGAACGACCGGGCGGTGCGGCTGCCATCGGGGGCGACGACCTCGGTGAAGTCACCACCCACGTACATGACGCCGTCGTGCTCGAGCAGGTCCCACACGATCGTGCGGTACACGCCGGTGTGCCGGGACGTCCCCGAGCGGGTGTCCACGTCCCAGATGTCGTCGGGCACGGTCGACCACGGGGCCGGCTCGGCCGCCTGGGCCGGCACGGCGGCGGCCGGGATCGAGGATGCGCCGAGTGCCGAGGTCGTCGAGGCGACCATCGCCGCCGCCATCAGAAATGCTCTCGTCCGCGTCATGGTCCGCCAGCCGATCGTTCGTCGTTCGACGCGAGAACGACCGGTTCAGCGGATCACTTGAGCCCCGTGGGTGAGGCGACCCCGAGGGTCCGGGGTCAGAGGATGGCGCCACCTCGGTAGGCGGCGGCCTCCGGGCGTTCGGCCACCCGGGCGGCGATGGTGGTGGTGATCGAGGCGATCTGATCGTCGATCCGACCGAGGAGATCGGTCGGATTCTCGATCAGGGCGCCGAGCTCGGCGGCGCTGCCCGGGAAGGCGGCGTCGTCGCCGAGAGACGAGATGAGCGCCGCACCACCCGGCCCACCCGAACCCCGCAGCTCGAGTGCGGCGGCCACGGCATGGTGCTTGATGATCTCGTGCGCTTCCTCCCGGCCGAGCCCCTCCTTCACGGCGTGCATCAGCAGCGCCGTGGTGGCGAGGAACGGCAGGTAGCGCTCGAGTTCCCGGTCGATCACGGCGGGGTAGGCCCCGAACCCGTCGAGCACGGAGAACGTCGTCTCGAGCAGGCCGTCGAGGGCGAAACAGGCGTCGGGCAGGACGACCCGGCGCACCACCGAACACGACACGTCGCCCTCGTTCCACTGATCCCCGGCGAGGGAGCCGGCCATCGTCAGATGCCCACGCAGGATCGCCATGAACCCGTTGATGCGCTCACAGGAGCGCGTGTTCATCTTGTGGGGCATCGCGGAGGAGCCGACCTGGCCCTTCTGGAACCCCTCGGTCACGAGATCGTGGCCGGCCATGAGACGGATCGTCGTGGCGAGGTTCGCCGGACCGCTCGCCACCTGGACGAAGGCAGCGACCACGTCGAGATCACGGCTGCGGGGGTACACCTGGCCCGTGGCGACGAGCCGGCTCCGGATGCCGAACGCCTCGGCCACGCGCTGTTCCACCGCGTCGACCGCCTCGGACGAACCGAGCAGGTCGAGCAGGTCCTGTTGGGAGCCGACCGGGCCCTTCAGGCCACGGATCGCGAATCGTTCCCGGAGGTCGAGCAGACGATCGTGCGCGGCGAGGAGCTCCTCGGCCACCATCGCGAACCGCTTGCCGAGGGTCACGGGCTGGGCGGCGACGTTGTGGGTCCGACCCACCATCACCGTCGCGGCCTCGGCGGTGGCGCGTTCGGCCAGCGCCGCGAGCACGCCGCGGATCCGGCCGTCGAGATGGTCGAGCGCGGCGGCCATCTGGAGGCCCTCGACGTTCTCCGTCAGATCGCGACTCGTGAGGCCCCGGTGCGCGACCTGATGGCCGGCCAGGGCGCAGAACTCGTCGAGGCGGGCCTTCACGTCGTGGCGCGACTCGGCCTCGCGGCGACGGATCGACTCGAGGTCGACGTCATCGACGACGGCTTCGTGGGCCTCGACCACCCCCTCGTCGAGGGTGAGTCCCACCTCGTGTTGGGCCTTCATCACCTCGATCCAGAAGCGGCGTTCCAGCCTCACCCGGGCCGCTGGATCGTAGATGTCGAGCATCTCCGGGCTGGCGTAGCGATCAGCGAGCACGTTCGGGATCACGATGGCCTCCTCGATCGCTCAAGACGGTACCCGTCTCGACCGATCCAGCAGGCATGGCGCGATGTACGGCCGACACCCTCGATGCTGCCGACGACGTGTGCGACGGTTGCGGTGACCCCTTCTGCGAGGATCACCTCATCCGTCCGCGCGGGTCGAAGAAGAAGCCACTGTGCCGTGAGTGCGCCGTGGCCAAGGCCGGGCTGCGCCACAAGGAACTGCGGACCTCGAAGGCCAGCCGCACCGCCGTGCGCAAGAAGCGCAAGGCGGTGAAGAACGACGACACCACCTCCGAAGCGGCGCCCTTCGTCTACTTCGACGAGTCCGGGACCGGGGAGCCCGCACCCGACACCGACACCGAGGTGGCGGCCGAGGAGCCGTCGACACCGGCGAAGAAGAAGCGGCGGAAGCGCAAGCGCGACGAGGAGTCGGCACCCACGCTCGCGATGGACGACGAACCGACCGAGTCCGAGATCGAGGTATCGAAGACCGCCGCCGACCTCTGGGAGCAGATCCGTTCGGACGAGGGTGACGTCACCCCGACGATGTCGCTCGCCGCCCCCGAACCCGACGACGACCCGTGGGCCACACCCGAAGACCACGAACCCGAGCCCGAACGCGGCATGCCGGCGACGTTCGCCGCCCCCCGATCGGTGGAGTCGCCGAACCATCTCGACCCGGTGGAGTACGAGGCCGTGCATCCCACACCGACGCCCCAGGCGCCGCCACCACCGATGCCCGGCCCCGGCTCGCTCGCGCCGCCCCCACCGGCACCCGCGACCACGCCGGAACCCACACCGGAACCGGCGATGAGCGACGCGACGACGCCCGAGCCCACCGCCTGGCCGAGTGACCCCACCCCCGACCCGATCGCCGGGTTCGAGGAGGAGCCACCGCCACCACCCGTGGCGTGGAAGGCGGCACCCACCGATGAGATCGACTTCGGCTTCGAGTCCGTCACCGCCGTCGACGGTCTCGGTCGACGGCTCGAGACCGAGCCGGCCCCGGCGCCCGCCGAGCCGGCCCCCGAGCCGACGCGCGAGATTCCGGCGTCCTTCGCCGAGCGACCGACGCACCAGCCGCCTGCGGGACTCCGCCCGCCGATCGTCACCGAACCGACCAAGACCGGGTCGGAGGAGCCAGCCGCGGCCCTTCGCGCCAAGCCGGCCGGTTCGACCGTCCCGACGAACGTGCCGGACGCCCTCCGGCCGGCGACGGCCCGCGACGAGCCCGACGTTCCCGAAGCGCTCCGTTCGTCCTGATCCCGCGCTCGCGGGCGGCGGCGGTGCTCAGGCGCCGCGGTGGAAGAACTGCGAACGCTTCGGTCCGGTCGAGGCGAGGGTGATCGGCACGCCGATCTCGGCCTCGAGCCGATCGAGGTAGGCCACGGCGGCGGCCGGCAGCTGCGTCGGTTCGGTCACATCGGACAGGTCCTGCTGCCAGCCGGGCATCGTCACGTAGACGGGTGTGGCGCGATGCAGTTCCGACTGGTGATACGGCATCGACTCGACCGTGCGGCCGTCGATCTCGTAGGCCACGCAGATCTTGACCTCGGCGAGTGCGTCGAGGATGTCGAGCTTCGTGAGGGCGACCTCGGTGAGACCGTTGACCCGAACGGCGTGGCGCAACATGACGGCGTCGAACCAGCCGGTGCGGCGACGCCGACCGGTGTTGGTCCCGAACTCGCGGCCGACGTCGACGAGATGGTCGCCGACCTCGTCGAACAGCTCGGTCGGGAACGGACCGGATCCGACGCGGGTGACGTAGGCCTTGGCGATCCCGATGATCCGGTTGAGGTCCTTCGGGCCGACGCCGGCACCGGCGCAGGCGCCGCCGGCGATCGGGTTCGACGAGGTCACGAACGGGTAGGTGCCGTGGTCGAGGTCGAGGAAGGTCGCCTGGGCGCCTTCGAACAACACGTGCTGGCCGGCCTCGAGCGCGGTGTGGATCACGTCGATCGAGTCGCCGATGTGGGGGGCCACGCCGTCGAGGCACTCCGACAACACCTTGTCGGCCAGAGCATCGGGGTCGACCGACAGCCGATTGAAGACCTTCGTGAGGATCTTGTTGGTGTGGCCGAGGGCGGCGTGCAGCTTCTCGCGGAAGATGTCCTCGTCGAGCAGATCCTGGACCCGGATGCCGAGGCGCATCGCCTTGTCGGCATAGGCCGGGCCGATGCCGCGTTTGGTGGTGCCGAGCTTGGCCTTGCCGAGGTGGCGCTCGTGCAGCGCGTCGAGCTCCTGGTGGTAGGGCAGGATCAGGTGGGCGTTGCCGGACACCACGAGCCGGTCGGTGGCGATGCCACGCGACTGGAGCATCTCCTTCTCCTTCAACAGGACGAAGGGATCGACCACCACACCGTTGCCGATGACGGGGGTGATGTGGTCGTAGAGCACACCCGACGGGGTGAGCTGGAGCTTGAAGACCTCGTCACCCACCACGAGGGTGTGACCGGCGTTGTGGCCACCCTGATAGCGGGCCACCACCGACATCTCCTTCGAGAGGAGATCGGTGAACTTCCCCTTCCCCTCGTCCCCCCACTGCGTTCCGACGATCACGGTTCCAGGCACGTTCGCCAAACCTACCGGGACCGGAGCACGGGGTCGCCGGGAAATTCCGGAGCCCGGGTGTCGGAGTGGACGGGTCTGGAACGATGAAGGGGTCGTGAGTGCATCCGCAACCGCCGATCGTGAGGCCTTCCTGGCGCTCTACGACGCCGCCCTGCCCGACGTGTTCGGGTACCTCTCGGCGCGGTGCGGCTCGATGGCGGTCGCCGAGGATCTGACCTCCGAGACGTTCCTCGCCGCGGTGAAGGGCCTCGATCGGGTGCCGCCACCGGAGCTGACGGTGGCGTGGTTGATCGGGATCGCCCGCCACAAGCTCATCGACCACTGGCGCCGCCGGGAGGTCGAGCAGCGCCCCCGACCCACCGACCCGACGACGACCGACCCCGATCCGTGGGATGTCGCCATCGACGCGATCCGTGCCCATGAGGTGCTCGACCGGCTCGGCGCCCACCATCGCACGGCGCTCACCCTCCGCTACCTCGACGGTCTCTCCGTTCCCGAGACGGCCGAGACGATCGGACGCACCGTGCACGCCACCGAAGCCCTGCTCGTCCGGGCCCGTCGGGCCTTCCGACGGGCCTACGAGCTCGAACCCGGGGAGGACTCGTGAGCGACCCCTTCGACCAGCTGCGCCACCCCGATCGACCGGTCCGGCCCCGAGCCGACTTCGCGGCGCGACTCCGCGATCGCCTCGACGCCGAGCTCACCGCCCGGGAACTCCGGGAGCTGCCCACCGTCGCCGCCGGGCGCCCGACCACCGACCTCACCACGACCACGACCACGACCACGACCGGAGTCACCATGTCCGACCACGCCACCGCCTATCTCGCCGTCCACGACGGCGCCGCCGCCCTCGAGTACTACGCCGATGCCCTCGGGGCCGAGATCCTCATGCGGATGGAGCACGACGGGAAGATCGTGCACGCCGAGTTCGCCGTCGCCGGCCAGCGGTACTTCCTGTCCGATGCGTTCCCCGAGATCGGGGCTCACGCACCCACGGCGCTCGGCGGCTCGACCGTGGCCCTCGTGGTGAACTTCGACGACCCGGCCGCGGTCGATGCGGTGTTCGAACGGGCGGTCGCCGGTGGTGCCGCCGGCGATCGGCCGCCGGCCGATCAGGATCACGGGCATCGGGTCGCCTGGATCCGCGACCCCTTCGGCCACCGCTGGAGTCTCGGCGCCCCGCTCGTGGCGGCGACGTCCGACCGGCGAGCCCGCAACGGCGGGATCTGGCCGGCGATCAACGCGGTCGACGCCCCCGCCATGGCCGACTTCCTCACCGGGGTCCTCGGCTTCGAGGAGCAGATCCGGGTCGTCGACCCCGACGACGCCGCCGTCTTCGTGCACAGCCAGTACCGCTGGCCCGAGGGTGGCGTTGTCCAGCTCGGGACGGCGAGTCGAGCGGGCAATCCGTTCTCCTCCCGGGTGAGCGGTAACGAATCGATCTACGTCGTCACCGACGAGGTCGTGGCCGTCCATGAACGGTGTGTGGCGGCGGGGGTGGAGGTGCTGCACGCCCCGGCCGAGCAGGACTACGACGCCGGAGGCCTCATGTGCAGCGTGCGAGACCACGAGGGCAACCTCTGGAGTTTCGGCACCTACGGAGGAGAGTGAGGTCGCGCGGTCGTCAGGCGTCAGGGCCGAGCGGCCGCATGACGATGCCGACGGCGACCGCGAAGAACCACGGCACGAGGGGAAGCATCCAGATCGGCCCGCCACCCAACACGGCGAACAACGACAGCAGACCCGACAGGCCGTGCACGATGGCGGCGAAGGAGGCGGTGGCCATGGTGGCCAGCGCCTCCGGTCGGGACTGTGACGCGGCGGCGCCGAGCAGCAACAGACCGAGCATGGCGACGAGACCGGCCCGTGCACCGTCGACGGTGAGTGCACCGGCGAGCAGGCCCAGTCCGTGCAGCGCACACCCGACGACGCCGATCCGGCCGAGCGGACCCCGGAACCGGGTCGGCACGTGCTCCAGGGGACTCGGGGTCGTCACGACCCCGAGTCTGCCCGAGTCCGGATCGGCACCCGCCCGAGCGGGTGGGGTCAGACCGTGGTGACCGTGATCTCGTCGTCGAGTACGTCGACCGAGACCATCGCCCCGTCGGCCACCGAGCCCTCGAGGATGGCCGTGGCGATGCGGTCGCCGACCTCGCTCTGGATCACCCGCTTGAGCGGACGAGCGCCGAAGGCCGGATCGAAGCCGAGGGCGGCGAGTTTGGCCTGCGCCTTGTCGCTCACCTCCAGACCGAGGCGGCGGCCGGCGAGGCGGGTCTCGAGCGTGCGCAGCTGGATGTCGACAATGGAGCGGAGGTGCTCCTCGTTCAGTGCGGTGAAGCGGACGATCTCGTCGACCCGGTTCACGAACTCGGGGCGGAAGAAGTCCCGCGGATCACCCGGCAGGTTCGAGGTCATGATCAACACGGCGTTGGTGAAGTCGACCGTGCGGCCCTGACCGTCGGTGAGGCGGCCGTCGTCGAGCAGCTGGAGCAGGACGTTGAACACGTCCGCGTGGGCCTTCTCCACCTCGTCGAGCAGTACGACCGCATAGGGCCGGCGGCGCACCGCCTCGGTGAGCTGGCCACCCTGGTCGTAGCCGACGTACCCCGGAGGGGCGCCGATGAGGCGGCTGACCGAGTGCTTCTCCATGTACTCCGACATGTCGATGCGGACCATCGCCCGCTCGTCGTCGAAGAGGAAGTCGGCGAGGGATCGGGCGAGTTCGGTCTTGCCGACACCCGTCGGGCCCATGAACAGGAAGCTGCCGATCGGCCGGTTCGGGTCGGCGAGACCGGCCCGGCTGCGGCGGATCGCGGCGGCCACGGCGCCCACGGGCTCCTCCTGGCCGACGACACGGCGATGCAGTTCGTCCTCGAGGCGGAGCAGCTTGCGCATCTCGGACTCGATGAGGCGGGAGACGGGCACACCGGTCCAGCGGGACACGACCTCGGCCACGTCCTCGGCGTCGACCTCCTCCTTCAGCATCGTCTGATCGGACTGGAGCTCGGCGAGGGCCGTGGTGGCCACGGCGATGTCGGCCTCGAGCTGGGGGATCCGGCCGTAGCGGATCTCCGCGGCACGCTCGAGGTCGGCTTCCCGCTCGGCGTCGAAGCGGAGCTGCTCGAGCTCCTCTTTCAGGGAACGGATCGCCTCGATGGCGTCCTTCTCGTTCTGCCAGTGGGCCCGCATGCCGGCGGCCTGCTCGCGGAGATCGGCGAGGCTCGCGACGATCTCGGCGGTCCGGGCGACCGAGGCGTCATCGGTCTCCTTCGACAACGCCACCTCCTCCATCTCGAGCTGGCGGATCCGCCGCTCGACGGTGTCGATCTCGGTCGGCAACGAGTCGATCTCGATCCGGAGCTTGGAGGCGGCCTCGTCGACGAGGTCGATGGCCTTGTCGGGCAGGAACCGGCCGGTGAGGTACCGATCGGAGAGGCTGGCGGCGGCGATGAGGGCGGCGTCCTGGATGCGGACGCCGTGGTGCACTTCGTAGCGCTCCTTCAGTCCACGCAGGATGGCCACGGAGTCCTCGACGGAGGGCTCCCCCACGAACACCTGCTGGAAGCGGCGCTCGAGTGCGGGGTCGCTCTCGATGTGCTGGCGGAACTCGTCGAGTGTGGTGGCGCCGACCATGCGGAGCTCACCCCGGGCGAGCATCGGCTTCAACATGTTGCCGGCGTCCATGGCGGAGTCGCCGGCCGCCCCGGCACCGACCACGGTGTGCATCTCGTCGATGAAGGTGATGACCTCGCCGTCGGCGTCGGTGATCTCCTTGAGCACGGCCTTCAGCCGTTCCTCGAACTCGCCGCGGTACTTGGCACCGGCGACCATCGCCGACAGGTCGAGCGAGATCACACGGCGGTTGCGCAACGACTCGGGCACGTCACCCTCGACGACCCGCTGGGCGAGGCCCTCGACGATGGCGGTCTTGCCGACGCCGGGCTCACCGATGAGCACCGGGTTGTTCTTCGTCCGGCGCGACAGCACCTGGATGACCCGGCGGATCTCGCCGTCACGTCCGATGACGGGGTCCAGCTTGCCGGCCCGGGCGGCCTCGGTGAGATCGCGTCCGTACTTCTCGAGTGCCTGGAACTGCTCCTCGGGGTTCTGCGAGGTGACGCGATGTGAACCCCGGACCGACTGGAGGCCGAGCAGCAGATCCTCGCGGGACACGTCGATCCGGCGGGCGGTGGGGCCGGCAGGATCGGGATCGGCGAGGGCGAGCAGGAGGTGCTCGGTGGAGAGGTACTCGTCACCGAGCTCGGCTCGGACGTTGTCGGCGGTGGCCATCACCCGGTTGGTCGTGCGGGAGAACTTCGGCTCCGTCCCGGTCACGGTGGGCAGAGAGGCGAGTGCGTCGTCGACGGCGGCGCGGACCTCGGCCGGGTTGCGCCCGACCTTGGTGAGCAGCGGCAGGACGATCCCTTCGGACTGCTCGAGCAGCCGGGCGAGCAGGTGATCGGGCGTCACCTCGGGGTGGCGGGCCGTGGTGGCGGCCTCGATGGCGCCGGTGACGGCTTCCTGTGTGCGGATGGTCCAACGGTTCGGGTTCAGGGCCATGGTTCCAGCCTACGTCCGCGGCATGAGCCGTCATCAGAAAAGTTGATACTTAGAGCATCAAGTCTGAGTGCGGTCCCGGTCGGAGGGTCAACCCTTCCGATAGACCGCGATGGTCGCCCGGACCGGCACGACGTCCGAGCCGGCGTCGGGGTCGGCGACCCCGCCGGCGACGTCGAGGTCGTCATGGACGGCCTGGAGCGACTCGAGCTGGGCCGCCACCTGACGGTTCTCGGCGGCCAGCCGGGTGATCTCCCCCTGGAGACGATCGACCTCGGCTTCGAGGTCGAGCACCCGCTTCACGCCGGACAGGTTCAACCCGGCGTCGGTGAGCGACTGGATCTTGCGGAGCAGGGCGATGTCGGCCTCGGAGTAGCGACGGGATCCACCACCGGTGCGAGCCGGCTCGACCAAGCCCTTCCGCTCGTAGATGCGCAGGGTCTGGGGGTGCACCCCGGCGAGTTCCGCGGCGACGGAGATCACATAGACGGCGGTGTTCGGCGTGCGATCCATCATGACCTCCCCGCTGCATCATCCCGCACGGGCGGGCTGGCCGCATCCAGTGCCTCGATCGCGGCCCGCTGGGCCGGGGTCGGATCGGCGGGCACCTCGATCTCGACGGTCACCAGCAGATCGCCGGTGCCCTTCGAGGTGGCGATGCCCTTGCCCCGCACCCGCATGGTCGTGCCGGAGGTCGTCCCGGCCCGGAGACGCAGCTTCACCGAGCCCCCGTCGAAGGTCGGGGCCCGGAACTCCGAGCCGAGCACGGCCTCGGCGAACGAGATCGGCACCGTGACGGTGAGGTCGCGACCCGACCGGCCGAAGGTGGGGTGCTCCCCCACCGAGAGGCGCACGAGCAGGTCACCGGCGGGACCGCCGTTGACCCCGGGGCCGCCCTTGCCGCGGAGTCGGATCTTCTGGCCGTCGTTCACACCGGCGGGGATCCGGACCTTGACCGAGCGGCGGTGGCCGCCGCCGTCGCGGGGATCGGCGGCCACGTGGACCGTCGTCTCCTTGCCCTCGACGGCATCGGCGAACGAGATGACCAGACGGGTCTCGAGATCGGTTCCCGGCCGGCCGACGGGCGAGCCGCCTCCCTGGCCGAAGAGCGAACCGAGCAGATCCCCGAGATCGCCGTTCAGGAACTGGTCCGGGCCACGGCCGGCACCGGCGCCGGAACCACCGAACCCGCCGAAGCCACCCCCGGCGCCGTAGCGACGCACCTCGTCGTACTCGGCCCGACTGTCGGCGTCGCCGATCACGTCGTAGGCCGAGGAGATCTCCTTGAACCGGGCCTCGGCGGCGGCATCACCCGGGTTCTTGTCGGGGTGGTACTGCCGGGCCAGCTTGCGGTACGCCTTCTGGATCTCGCTCTCGGAGGCATCGGACGACACCCCGAGGTCGCGGTAGTAGTCCTTCTCCAACCATTCCTGTCGTGGTGCCATCTCGTCACCTCCCCTTCCTCGTGGTGATGTGGTCCGGTCGGTCCGCTCGGCGGGCGGACCATCCACCCGGCCGCCGGCGTGAGCCGGCGGCCGGGCGTGGTACGGCTGGTCAGCCCCGCACCTGGACCATGGCCGCCCGCAGGGTGCGTCCCCGCCAGGCGTAGCCGACCCGCAACACCTGCTCGACCACGGGACCCTCGGCCTCGCTGTCGTCGGTGTGCATGACGGCTTCGTGTTGTTCCGGGTCGAACGGCTGCCCCGCGGGGTCGAGCCGTTCGAGGCCCTGCTTGGTGAGCGTGTCGAGCAACATCGCCGCGATCGGGGCGACGTCGTCGGCACCGTTGGCGGCGGCGGCGTCGGCCGCGTCGAGCACGGTCAACATCTCGGCGGCGAGGCCTTCGTTCGCCCGCTCACGGGCCTCCGTCTCCCGCTTGCCGACGGCCTTGCGATAGTTCTCGAACTCGGCCTGCAACCGACGGGCCTGATCGAGGTAGGTGTCGCGCTCGGTGGCCACGCGCTCGAGGTCGGCGACGAGGTCCTCCACCGAGATGGTGGACGGATCCACCGCCTCCGCGGCCTCGTCGAGCACGGCCTCGGCGGCCGCCTCCCCCGCCGGATCGGCGGGAGCGGCGTCGCCGGTGGCGGCCGCGCCGTCGGGCTCGGGGCCCGAACCGTCGGCGTCGGTCACGACTCGTCCTCGTCGATGATCTCGGCGTCGACGACGTCGTCGTCATCGCCACCGTCGGTCGAGGCGCCGGCGTCGGCGCCTTCCCCGGCGGCGTCGGCCTGGGAGGCCGCCTCGTACATCTTCGTGGACACGGCCTGGCTGGCCTGGATCAGCTGCTCGGTCCGCTCGGAGATGGCGTCGACGTCGTCGCCACCGATGACCTCCTTGAGCGAGGACAGCGCCGCCTCGACGGGCTCCTTGTCGGCGTCGGTGACGTTGTCGCCGGCGTCCTTCAGGAGCTTCTCGGTCGAGTAGACGAGCGAGTCG
>JAHDBV010000101.1 GCA_020630195.1 Acidimicrobiales bacterium | reverse complement strand
AACTCACGACCTTTTCCTTACCATGGAAACGCTCTGCCGACTGAGCTAAGGAGGCATCCCCGGCCTTGCGGCCGGACGGGAAAGTCTGCCATGCGGGACCGAGGCTCCCAACCACCTTTTCCACCCAGATCGGCAGACCCGCTGGCTACGGTCGGTCAGGTGATCATCCGAGCGGTCGAACGGCACGACGCGGAGGCGATCGCGGCGATCTACAACGAGGCCGTCGTGTCGTCGGTGGCGACCATGGATCTGCGTCCGCGAACCCTCGAGGAGCAGCAGGCCTGGATCGACGAGCGGTCGGGGGCCCTCCCGGCGCTGGTGGCGGTCATCGACGGCACCGTGGCCGGCTTCGCTGCGGTGTCACCTCATCGCTCCCGGCCGGCCTACCGCACCTCGGTCGAGGACTCGATCTACATCGACGGCGGCCACCGCGGGGCCGGTGTCGGCCGTGCGCTGTTGGCCGCCCTGCTCGAGGCCACGGCCGAGGCCGGCTTCCACGCCGTGTTCGCCCGCTGCGTGGCCGGTGGCGCCGACGCATCGATCGCGTTGCACCAGGCGCTCGGGTTCGAGGTCGTGGGCACCGAACGCGAGGTGGGCCGCAAGTTCGGTCGCTGGCACGACGTCGTCGTGCTCCAGAAGCTCCTCGGCACCTGAGGCTGCGGGGCGACCCCGCCCCGGAAACGACGAACGCCCGGACCACTGGTCCGGGCGTTGTCTGTGTGGGCCGGGGAGGATTCGAACCTCCGTAGGCGAAGCCGACGGGTTTACAGCCCGTTCCCTTTGGCCACTCGGGCACCGACCCTCGGGGCAGGAGATGGTAGCGGGGGCTACCGTGCGATCCATGCCGAGTTTCGACGTGGTCTCAGAGATCGACATGCAGGAAGTCCGCAACGCCGTCGACCAGGCGTCACGCGAGATCGCCAACCGATTCGACTTCAAGAACACCGACTCCACCATCGAGTTGGACGACAAGGCGATGTCCATCTCGCTGGAGTCGGCCAGCGCCGATCGGATGTTCGCGCTCAAGCAGGTGCTCGAGGAGAAGTTGGTGAAGCGTCAGGTCTCGCTGAAGTCGGTCGACTTCGGTGAGAACGAGGACGCTGCCGGCGGTCGCACCCGCCTCAAGGCATCACTGAAGGCGGGGATCTCCTCCGACGACGCCAAGAAGATCAACACCCTCATCAAGGACATGAAGCTGAAGGGTGTGAACTCCCAGACCCAGGGCGAACAGGTCCGGGTGACCGGGAAGAAGCGCGACGCCCTCCAGGAGGTCATCGCGAACCTCAAGGCGAGCGACGTCGAGATCCCGCTCCAGTACCAGAACTTCCGCGACTGAGTCGACGCTCGGTCACCCCTCGGGGACTCAGTCCTGCCAGCTGCCGTCGCGGAGTCGCTTGACGCGCTCCTCGGCGGGTGGGTGCGTGGTGAACATGTTCGACATGCTCACCTTGCGGTTGGCCAGCGGGTTGATGATGTAGTGACTGGCCTGGGGCGGTGCGACCTCGGACGGGATGCGCAGCGAGTAGCCGTGCAGCTTCTCGAGCGCACGGGCGAGTGGCTCACCATCACCGATCATGCGGGCGGCGGTGCGATCGGCCTCGAACTCGCGGCTGCGGGAGATCGCCATCTGGATCATGCCGGCGGCCATCGGGGCGAGCAGGGCGAAGCCGAGCATGATGATCGGGTTGCCGTCGTTGCGATCGCGTCGACCTCCGCCGAACATCCCGGCGTAGACCATCATGTTCGCGGCATAGCTGATCGTCGTGGCGAGCGCCGCGGCCACCGAACCGGTGAGGATGTCGCGGTTGCGGACATGTGCGAGTTCGTGGGCGAGCACGCCCCGGATCTCGTCCCAGCTGAGGGTCTTGAGCAGGCCCTCGGTGATGCAGATCGCCGCGTTCTTCGGGTTGCGGCCGGTGGCGAACGCGTTGGGCTGCTGCTCGGGTGAGACGTAGAGCTTCGGCATCGGCATGCCGGTGGAGTGGGTGAGCTCCTGCATGATGTGGTGGTACTGCGGGAGCTGCTCGGCGCTCACCTCGACGGCCTTCGCGGACCGGATGGCGAGCTTGTCGCTGAACCAGTAGCTGCCGCCGACCATCACGATCGAGACCAGGAACGCGATGGTGAGGCCGCCCGAGCCGAACTGGGCGCCGAAGAACATGATGAGGCCGGCGAGGCCGGCCAGGAGCACAGCGGTCTTGAATCCGTTGGCCATGGTGAAGGTGCCTTTCGTCGGCGGTGTGTCGCCAGAACCGCCACCCACATCGTACGTTCGTGGACATCGACGGCGTGAGCGAGCACCACACGGCGACGTCGGAGGTCCGACGTCGATCGAAGGCGGGGCCGGTCGTCGTGCTGCTCGTCGCCCTGGGCGGACTCGGCCTCTGGGCGTCGACGGGCGACCCCGCCGACGAGGCCGCGGTACCGACGACGGCGCCCGCCTCGACGACCACGACCGAACCCGGACCGCTCGTCGGCTTTCCCCGCAGCGTCGAACCGCTGAGTCGGGTGGCGCCCGGCTTCGACCGCACGATCTCACTCGTGGCGGTGGACACCGCCACCGAGCGCACCGAGTGGTGGTGGTTCGACGCCGACGCCGACCGCAGCGACGGGCTCGAACTCGAGCTGCTGGAGCGGGCGACCCTCGATGTGTCGGGTGAGTGGCTGGCGGGACGGGCCATCGACCCGGAGACCGGGCTGCACCGGCTCGTCGTGGTGGGCCGGGACGGGGAGATGTTCGACCTCGCGCGTGAGCCGTCGATCTCCCGGATCGTCTGGGACAACGAGACCCCGGGGATCCTGTGGTGGGCCGCCCGCGACCCGTCGCTGCTCGAACGAGTCGACATGACCGTCGCGATCCCGTTCCGTTCCAACCTCCGGCTCGGCCGGCCGCTCCCCCAGGGCCCGCCGGTGCCCGACGCGACCGCCGACCTCGATGACGACTGGAAGGTGGTGGCCGGCAACACGAGCGCCGGTGGCGCCACGCTGACCATCACCGAACTCGGCTCCGACAACGAGATCACGGTGCGGGCACCCGGCGTCTCCGGCCCCGACGCCGAGGTCCTCGACGTGGTGCTGCTGCCGACCTGAGCCCCCGGCGGCAGTCGTGAGCCCCGGCGAACGACTGTGGAAGCGAGGAGGCCGCCCGGCGGCGGCAGTCGTGAGCCCCCGGCGAACGACTGTGTGAGCGAGGTGAGCGGCAGCGAACCGAGCGGCGGTCAGTGGTAACCCGAGTGGATGTAGAGGCAGGGCACCCCGACCTCCGCGTACGCCACGACGTTGCGGGGATCGTCATCGAGGGCGAACACGGGCTCGAGTTCGGCGGCGCGCAGACCCGCCACCACGTCTTTCTTCACCGCCGGTGCGGGGCGACCGTCATCGTCGGGGCGCATCGCCAACAGGTCCCAGCGGATCCCCGCGTCGACCAACCACCGGGTCGTGGCGGAGCGGATCCACTCCGGTCGGGACGTGACGAGTGCGATCACCCGGTCGTCGGCGAACTGATCGAGCAGATGGGCCTGGGTGTCGATCACCGGATCGTCGGCGGCCGCACGGAAGAACGCGGGCCAGTCCTTGGGCCGCTGCGTGACGAGGTGTTGGCGATGCCTCCCGTCGGAGAGCACCCCGTCGATGTCGACACAGACCGTCGGCCCGGTCCGGATCGTGGCGCCGGGGGCCCACTCCCAGTGCACCGACCGGGATGGTCGACGAGCCGGACTCACCGGCCGTCCCGGCGGGACGTCGATCGGTCACGAGCGAGGCCGGGGTCGGGGTTCGGAGCCACCCGCTCGACCCTAGGACGGCCGATGTCACACTTCGACCAGCGGAACGACCGGAGCGCACCTTGCCCACGACACGGGGGCCCGAGAGCGTGGCGCGATGGTCGATTCAGAACAGGACACGGTGGCGCGACTCGAACGGGCCACGAAGACGTTCGGCACCGGCGACGCGGCCGTGACCGCCCTCGACGACGCGACCATCGGGTTCCGCCGTGGCGAATTCACCGCCGTCATGGGACCGAGCGGCTCGGGCAAGTCGACGCTCATGTACTGCCAATCGGGCCTCGACCGCCTGACGAGTGGGCGGGCCTTCATCGGCGACGTCGACGTCTCGACCCTGACGGACCAGGAACTCTCGGTGCTTCGCCGTTCGACGATGGGCTTCATCTTCCAGTCGTTCCATCTCGTGCCGGCCCTCAACGCCCGGGAGAACATCACACTCCCCGTCGATCTGGATCGGGACGCGGAGGTCGACGAGGCGTTTCTCGACGAGCTGGCGGTCGTGCTCGGCATCGAGCATCGGTTGGGCAACCTGCCGAGCCAGCTCTCGGGTGGTCAGCGCCAACGCGTGGCCGTGGCCCGGGCGATGATGCCCCGGCCCGAGGTCATCTTCGCCGACGAGCCCACCGGCGCCCTCGACTCGAAGACATCGGGCGAGCTGCTCACCTACCTCCGCACGGCGGTGGACGATCTCGGTCAGACGATCGTGATGGTGACCCACGACGCCGTCGCGGCGAGTCACTGCGACCGGGTCGTCTACGTCCAGGACGGTCGACTGGTCGACGAGGGCCGCAACCCGACGGTCGACGACGTGCTCGGCAAGATCCGGGAGCTGAGTTGAGATGATGCGCCGCACCCTCAAACTGGCCTGGTTCAAGCGCAATCGGTACGCCCTGACGGTCGTGGCGATCGCGCTCTCGGTGGCCTTCATCGTCTCCACCCTCTTGCTCACGACCTCCATCGCCGACGTCGGCCAACCGCTGCGACAGGGCTACGAACGTGTCGACGTGGTCGTGACCGGGGCCGAGGTGGCCGTCGGCGACGGGCCGGACCAGGCCATCACCGCCCCGGTGCCGAGACAGACGATGGACGACCTCGTGGCGGCGGGCTTCGACGCCGTCGGTTTCTCCGACCCGTATGCGCAGGTCATCGCGAGCGACGGCCAGGCGGGCGGTCAGGACCAGACGTCGGCCAACGTGGCCGAGCCGTGGTTGGCCGACTCTCCACTGAACGCCTTCACCATCACCGACGGACGAGCGCCCGCCTCGCCGGGTGAGGCCGCACTCGACCGGTCGACGGCCGATGCCGCCGGGCTCGACGTGGGCGACCCGCTGCGATTCGTCACCGACGACGGTGCCGAGACGACGACGCTGGTCGGCCTGGCGACGTTCGGCGGGTCGGACAACGACCCGTACACCTCGACCCTGCTCCTGTCGCCGGACCACCCGGTGTTCACCGGCGTCGACGGGTTCGACCGCGTGCTGGTGGCGCGCGCCGAGGTCGACGACGTCGCTGCGCTCGCACCCGGACAAACGGTCCGATCGGGTGGGGAGTGGATCCTCGCCGAGGAGAACGCCCTCAACGACTTCCTCGGCTTCTTCAGCACCTTCCTGACGGTGTTCGCCGTGGTCGCCGTCGTCGTCGGCATGGTCATCGTGACCAACACCTTCACCGTCTCGTTGGCGCAACGCACACAGGAGCTCGCGCTGCTTCGGCTGGTCGGCACGACCCGGCGGCAGCTGCTGATCCAGGTGGTCCTCGAGGCGTTTCTGCTCGGCGCCGTCGGCACCGCGCTCGGTCTGGCACTCGGAATCGCCGGCGTCTCGGCACTCGGCTGGTTCCTCGACGTGTTGGGCCTCGTGATCGAACGATCCTCGGGGCTCTCGTCGAGCGCGCTGGTGATCGGCATCGTGGTCGGGGTCGGCGTGACCGTGGTCGCCGCCGTCCGGCCGGCCTGGAAGGCCACCGCCGTCGCCCCGATCGAGGCGCTGCGGGCGAACGAGAGTGAGCAGACGGTCGGCGGTGCTCGCCGGTTCGTGGCCGGCGGCACCTTCATCGCCGGCCTCGTCCTCCTCGCCTGGGGAGTGATCGCCACCGACATCCTCATCACCGGGATCGCCATCGGAGCCCTGTTCCTGGCCCTCTACCTCGGTGCTGACTCGCTGGTGCGGATCGCCGCCCGAATCGCACGACCCGTCATGGGCACCGCCGGCCCCACCGGCACCATCGCGAGCCGCAATCTCGAGCGGAACGCCGGACGGACCTCGGCGGCGGCCAGCGCCCTCATGATCGGCATCGCCCTCATCGGCTTCTTCACCCTCATGGCCGCCACGATCGGTGAGTTCATCGCCGGCGACGCCGGTGAGGCGCTCGAGGCCGACCTCGTCGTGCAGGGCATCGGGAGCCGGCCCGAACCGGCGCTCGGCGACGATCTGCTCGCCGCGATCGGCTCGGTCGACGGCCTCGAGGTCGTCGTTCCGCTCTACCAGACCTCGGTGACCCCGGTCGCCGGCGCCACCGTCGAACGCATCGGGCCGGGCGGCGACGGCGCGCTCGGTGTGGCGATCGCCGACGTGGACGCACTCCGGTCGACGTTCGCCTTCGAGGTGAACGCCGGCTCGCTCGACGACATCGCCGGCACCGCGGTCGCGATCGATCAGGCGACGGCCGACACGTTCGATCTCACCGTCGGCGACCCGCTGGAGGTGACCGCACTCGCAGGTGACATCACGGTCACGGTGGCCACGATCGTCGAGACCTCGTTGCCCGGCGCACCCCAGCCGGCCGTGGTCGGAGACCTCGGGCTCCGGGCGGTCGTCGGGCTCGACGACCCGGCGACGATCGCCTACGTGGGCGGGAGTGCCGCGGCGGCGGACGTCCGGGCGGTGATCGACCTCCCGACGGTCGAAGTCGTCAGCAGAGACGACTACATCGACGGGCTCGGATCGAGGCTCGGCACGATCCTGGCACTCGTCTACGCACTGCTCGCCGTGGCCGTGGTGGTCGCACTGATCGGCATCGCGAACACCGTGTCACTCGCGATCTCCGAGCGGGTCGGCGAGATCGCCGCGACCCGGGCAGCGGGAGCGTCGATCCGTCAGATCTTCTGGTCGCTCCTGGCGGAGTTCGGCCTGCTCGCGATCGTCGGCATCGCCTCGGGGCTCGCCTTCGCGTGGGTCGCAGCCGCAGCGTTCTTCAACACGCTCTCGGGCGGCCAGATCGGGACGCCGACGGTGGACGTCGCCACGGGGGTCCTCATCGTGGCGGGCGGACTCGCCGGCGCACTGGCGGCGAGCTGGCTCCCGGCCCGGAGCGCATCACGCGCCGACATCCTGGACGCGCTCCGGGCCGACTGAGCTCGACCCGGAGCGGATGTCCCGGTCAGTCCTCGCCGCCTTCGGCGGCTCGGCTCTGGATCTCGGCGACCACACCGGGATCGGCGAGGGTGGTTGTGTCGCCGAGGGAGCGGCCGTCGGCGACGTCACGCAGCAACCGCCGCATGATCTTGCCGGATCGGGTCTTCGGGAGATCGGGCACGATGATGACCGTCTTCGGGCGGGCGATCTTGCCGAGCTTCACCCCGACGTGCTCCCGGATCTCGTTGCCGAGTTCCTCGGAGGCCTCGTGGCCGCCGCGCAGGATCACGTACCCGATGATCGCCTGACCGGTCACCTCGTCGTTGCCACCGACCACGGCCGCTTCGGCGACCGCGGGGTGGTCGACGAGGGCCGACTCGACCTCGGTCGTGGAGATCCGGTGGCCCGAGACGTTCATCACGTCGTCGACCCGGCCGAGCAACCACAGGTAGCCGTCCGCGTCGAGCTTGGCACCATCGCCGGCGAAGTAGCGGCCCGGGAAGCGGCTCCAGTACGTGTCACGGAAGCGCTCCGGATCGCCCCAGATGCCCCGCAGCATCGACGGCCACGGCTCGGCGATGGTGAGGTAGCCGCCGCCTTCGGTGACGACGTTGCCGTCGTCGTCGACGAGCTTGGCGACCACACCCGGGATGGTGTGGGTGGCCGAACCGGGCTTGGTGGTGGTGACCCCGGGCAGCGGCGTGATCATGTGGCCACCGGTCTCGGTCTGCCACCAGGTGTCGACGATCGGTGTGCCGTTGCCGCCGATGTGCTCGTGGTACCACATCCAGGCTTCGGGGTTGATCGGCTCACCCACGGTGCCGAGCACCCGCAGCGTCGACAGGTCGTGACGCTCGGGGTACTCCGTGCCCCACTTCATGAACATCCGGATGGCGGTGGGTGCGGTGTAGAGCTGGGTCACGCCGTAGCGGGCGATGATGTCCCACAGCCGGTCCTTGTCGGGCGTGTCGGGGGTGCCCTCGTACATCACCGAGGTGCAGCCGTTGGCGAGCGGGCCGTAGACGATGTAGCTGTGGCCGGTCACCCAGCCGATGTCGGCGGCGCACCAGTAGACGTCGGTCTCGGGCTTGAGATCGAACACGTACTTGTGGGTGAAGGCGACCTGCGTGAGGTAGCCCCCGGTGGTGTGCATGATGCCCTTGGGCTTGGCCGTGGTGCCCGAGGTGTAGAGCAGGTAGAGCAGCTGCTCGGAGTCCATGGGTTCGGCGGGGCAATCGGCGGAGGCGTCGGCCATGAGGTCGTGCCACCAGTGGTCCCGACCGTCGGTCATGTCGGGTCCGGTGTCGCACCGGTTCACGACCACGACGTTCTCGACCGAGGCGGCCCCCGACGCGAGGGCGGCGTCGACGGTGGGCTTGAGGGCGGCAGGTGCGCCGCGGCGATAGCCGGCATCGGCGGTGATGACGAGGCGGGCCTCGGCATCCTCACAGCGGTCGACGATGGCATCCGCGGAGAACCCACCGAAGATCACCGAGTGGGCGACGCCGAGACGGGCGCAGGCGAGCATGGCGATCGGGAGCTCGAGGATCATCGGCATGTAGATGGCGACACGGTCGCCCTTCTCCAGCCCGAGGCCCTTGAGCACGTTCGCGAACTTGCAGACCTCGGTGAGCAGCTCGGCGTAGGTGATCGTGACGGTGTCGCCCGGTTCGCCCTCCCAGTGGTAGGCGACCTTGTCGCCGCGGCCGGCGGCCACGTGACGGTCGAGGCAGTTGGTGGTGATGTTCAGCTCACCACCGACGAACCACTTGGCATCGGGCAGATCCCACTCGAGGACCGTGTCGAAGTCGGTGTCCCAGGTCAGCAACTCGCGGGCCTGGCGGGCCCAGAACGCGAGGCGGTCCTCGGCCGCCTCGTCGAACAGGGCCCGATCACCGGCGTTCGCCTGACCGACGAACGCCGCGGACGGCGGAAACGTGCGTTGTTCGTCCTCGTAGACCTCGATCGCCGGCTCAGCCATGGTGTTCCCCCTTCGACAGCTGCGGTCCACCGCTCGAACCGCTCGGCTTCGGGACACTAGCAACCGGGCTTCGGGCCATTCCTGTCGACACCGGTACCGTGTCGGGCCGTGGCGACGAGTGACACTCCCCGACCGGCCCTGAGCCGACGGACGATCGCCGTCACCGCGCTGTCGATCATCGACGGCGAGGGCCTCGCGAAGCTGTCGATGCGGCGCCTCGGTGCCGAACTCGGGGTCGAGGCGATGTCGCTGTACCACTACGTGGCGAACAAGAACGACCTGCTCGATGCCGTGCTCGAGCAGCTCTACTCCGAGATCGCACTGCCCGACCTGCCCGACGACGATTGGGAGCAGGCGATCCGCCGGGGCCTGCGTTCGTTCCACGACGTGCTCGTGCGGCATCCGGCTGCGGTCGAGCTGTTCACGTCACGACCGGCCCAGTCCGAGACCGGGCTTCGGGTGCTGATCTGGGCCAACAACCGGTTCCGTGCCGTCGGTCTGTCCGATCGGGCCGCCCGCGAGGCGTTGCACTTCGCGGTGGCGTTCGTGATGGGTCACGTGGCGACCGAGCTCGGCAACCTCTCCCAGGAGCAGCCCGAGATCGCCCCGGCCCTGCTCGAGGACGACGAGATCCGGGCATTCGTCGAACGCAGCCAGCACGACGACGCCGAGGCGCTGTTCGATTCGGGCATCGAGGCCGTGGTCCACGGTCTGCGGGCCACCTGGAACCTGCCCTAGGCGGACCCGCCGGATGGGTGCTCCCACTCGGCGCACCAGAACGCTCCGAGACCGTCGGGGGCGAGCAGGGCGTCGGCTTCGCTGATGCGGGACCGCATCCGCATCGCGGTGAGGTCGGGTCGGGCGGCGGCGGCCTCCCAGCGGCGCCGGCCCTCGGCGACGAGGTCCTCGATGCCCCATGCCCGCATCACCTGGGCCTGGGCCCGCAGTGAACTCGGAGCCGGGAGCTGATCGAACGGGACGTCGGTGGTGATGTCGATGTGCCCGGGCCGGTCGAAGGGGTCGTCGCCGCGGCCGTGGCCGGCATAGGTCCGCAACCAGCCGCCCCGACGGGCCAGGGCACCCGTCGTGGGGGCGCCGTAGTCGAACACGATCAGCAGGGCGGGGCCTGCCGCCAGCACGCCGGCGATGAGGTCGGCGGCCCCGCCACACCAGGGGAACTCGGCACCGGGCTCCAGCGCCCGGATCGACGGGACGGCTTCGAGTCGGGCGACCGTGGCGCGGTCGACCTCGTCCCATGCGGGCCGTCCATCGGCCAACCAGACCTCGTGCCAGCCGCCGTCGACCTTGCGCACCCAGCGAAAGGCCACGTTGTCGAGCAACTCGTTGGCGACGACCACCGCGCCCCGGAGCAGCTCCGCGGGTGGGGTCGGCCCGGCACCGGTGGCACGGTCGACCGACTCGATCGTCCAGTGCCGGGCCACCGGCACCTCGGCCAGTGCGAGTGAGCGGGCGAGGGTGCCGGGCCCGGCACCGAGGTCGACGACGCGGGGCGCCTCGGGGCGACCCGCCCCGCGCCACCACTCGTCGATGCGATTGGCGAGCACGGCACCGAACAGCGGACCGGTCTCGGCCGAGGTGACGAAGTCGCCACCCCGACGGCCGGCCGCGCCGCGGCCCGACGAGTAGAACCCGTCGGCGCCGTAGAGGCTGCGTTCGACGAAGGCGTCGAACCGTTCGACCCGCATGTCACTCCACCGACGAGTCGTCGATGGTCATCGCAGGGATCAGGGCAGGGCGACGACGAGGTCGCCGACGTCCGGGATGATGCCCGGCACGACACCGGTGAGCACGGTGACGATCGCCGTGATGGCGAGTGCCGCCTGCAGCGACGGGGTGATCTGCACCGGGGTGTGATCGCCGTTGGGCTCCGGGAGGAACCACATCTGCTTCATGATGCTCAGGTAGTAGTAGGCGGCGATCACGGCGTTGACGGCACCGATCGCGGCCAGCACGTAGCCGGCGGTCGTGGCGGGCTCCACGAGCACCAGGAACACCTGGTACTTCGCATACCAGCCGCCGAACGGCGGGATGCCGGCGAGCGAGAACAGGAAGAACGTCATCAGCACCGCGAGGCCCGGGGCGTAGTGGAACAGGCCGCCGTAGCTCGAGATCTCCCCCGAGCGGGTCTTGCGGGACGCGGTGATCACCACGGCGAAGGCGCCGAGGTTCATCGCCGCGTAGATCACGAGGTAGATCACGATCGAGCGGGCCGACGACGACGGCACGTCGCCGTAGACCGCCAGCGGGGCGATCATGTATCCCGCCTGGGCCACACCGGAGTAGGCGAGCAGACGGACGATGTTGGTCTGACGGATGGCGATCAGGTTGCCGACCGTCATGGTGAGCGCCGCGAGGAGCCACAGCAGCGGCTCGGCCACGTCGGACTGCTCGGGGAAGGCCACGATCACCACCGACATCAACGCCACGAAACCGGCGGCCTTGGACGCCACGGCGAGGAAGGCGGTGAGGGGGGTGGGTGCACCTTCGTAGGTGTCGGGCGCCCAGGTGTGGAAGGGCACGGCCGAGACCTTGAAGCCGAAGCCGATCACGACGAACACCACGGCGAGCGTGATCAGCGGAATCGAGCCGTCGGAGCGCAGCGCCGGGGCGATGGCGGCGAGTCGGGTGTCGCCGGCCAGGCCGTAGAGCAGCGACATGCCGTAGAGCATGATCGCCGAGGCGAACACACCCATCAGCATGTACTTGAGGCCGGCCTCGTTCGACTTGAGGTCCCGCTTGCGCCACGCCGCCATGAGGTAGGCGGGGATCGAGATGAGCTCGATGGCGACGAAGATCGAGACGAGATCCCGAGCCGAGGTCATCACGAGCATGCCGACGACCGACGCCGAGACGAGCTGGTAGAACTCGCCCTCGTAGTAGTCACCGTCGTGCATGTAGTTCGTGGCGAGCAGCACCACGACGTAGGCGGAGACGAGGAACAGACCCTTCAGCACGAGGGCGTACTGGTCGACCACGTAGGCGCCGTCCCACATGACCCGGGGCAACTCGTCACCGTCGGCCCACAGCGTGAGCACCGGCAACAGGGCGGCGAGGAAACCGAGCCCGGTGAGGGTCGGGATGACCCGCTGGGCCCGCTCGTTCCAGATGATGTCGACGATGGTCACGAGGGCGCCGATCGCGAGGAGCGTGAGCTCCGGTGCGACGGCGTGCCAGTCGATGACCGGCCGGACGAACTCCTGGGCGAGCATCGTCAGCTCCCGAGGGCGAGGAGGCTCGAGATCACGGCGTCATCGGTGATGCCGAAGATCAGTCGGGGGTAGAAGCCGAGCACGATCATGAGGATCAGGAGCGGGGTCCAGGCGATCCACTCCTCGGTCACGACGTCGTGGATGTGCGGATCGTCCTTGAACTCCTCCGACGGCTGACCGAAGGCGGTGCGCTGGAGCAGCCACAGGAGGTAGCCGGCGGCGAGCACGGTGCCGATGGCGGCGACGACCATGTAGATCCGGAAGATCGTGTGGTTGAGCTCGTCGGCCGGGTTGTAGGCGGCGAGGATCGCCGGGAACTCGCCCCAGAAGCCGGCGAGGCCGGGCAGACCGAGCGAGGCCATGGTGGTGATGGCGAGGATCCAGCCCATCTTCGGGGCCTGCACGAGGAGACCACCGAGACGCTCGATCTCGAGCGTGTGGTAGCGCTCCTTCACCGAACCGGCGATGAAGAAGAGCATGCCGGTGATGATGCCGTGGGCGACCATTCCGAAGATGGCGGCGTTGATGCCCCAGTCGGTGAGGGTGGCGATGCCGAGCATCACGTAGCCCATGTGGGCGACCGAGGAGAAGGCGATGAGGCGCTTCATGTCGGTCTGGGCGAGGCAGCCGAGGGCGCCGTAGATGATGCCG
>JAHDBV010000100.1:8399-13076 GCA_020630195.1 Acidimicrobiales bacterium | reverse complement strand
CGGCCCCCAAGCACGTCCAGCAGTTCGAGAAGGAGAACCACCTCCGCTGGGACTCGCTCGGCGAATTCCTCGCACTGGCGGTCTCGTTCGAACACCTCGCCGAGGTCACCGGCAACAACGGTGCCCGCATCCTCGGTGAGGCGCTCGACGACGCCACCGGCGAGTTGCTCCAGAACGGCAACTCACCGTCCCGTCGCGTCGGTGAGCCCGACAACCGGACCTCCCACGTGCACCTCGCCCGGTACTGGGCCCGGGCCATGGCGAGCCAGACCGCGGATGCGGAGCTGGCCGCGCGATTCGCTCCCCTGGCCGATGCCCTCGACGCCGAGATCGACGCCCTCGTGGCCGAACTCAACGAGGTGCAGGGGTCGGCCCAGGACATCGGTGGCTACTTCCACCCGGACGAGGCCCTGGCCTCGGCCGCGATGCGCCCGTCCGCCCGCTTCAACGAGCTCATCGCATCGCTCTGAGCCGACGGCGGTCCGCCTTTCGACCGTGGTGTCCGGTGGGGTGCACCCCGCACCGGACACCCGGCCGCCCGTCCCCTCTCAGGCGGCGAGGTCGGCCCGCCGGCCCGCACGGATCTTGACGGCGTCGTCGTGGAGGCGGGCGAAGACGAGGCGCCGATCGAAGCCGCCGGCCTGTACCCGGGCGACCCGGGCTCGTGCGGGAGCGTCGTCGAGGCGGGCATCGGCACATGCCGAGTCGAGCGCGGAAGTGAGTGCGGCGACGTCATCGGGAGCGATCAACACGCCGGCGGAGCCCACGGCTTCGGGGAGTCCTCCGGTGGTGGTCGTGATGACCGTGCCCGAACCGGCCAGGAGCGCCTCGACCGCGGAGATGCCGAACGTCTCGACGAACTCGCGACGTGGTTTGGACGGAAGTGCATAGACCCGCGCACCCGCCATCAGCCCGGCCTTCTCGTCGTCGTCGACGTCGTCGAGGAACCGCACGTGGTCGCCGGTGCCGAGTTCGTCGGCGAGTGACCGGAGCCGATCCCCGTCGGGACCGCGTCCGGCGATCACGAGGGTGAGTCGGCGGGCGGCCGGCGCCTCGGCATGGGCACGGATGAGGTCGTCGAGCCCCTTGGCCGGGGTGAGGCGACACAGCGACAGCACGTAGCCGTCGTCCACCAGGCCCCGACTCGCGAGGACCTCGTCCTTGACCCGCCGAGCGGTCGTCGTGAACTCGTCGGTGGCGATCGCGGGGTACGACACCCCGACCCGTCGGCGGCAGGACGAGGCGAACTGTGTGCCCATCACCTCGTCGATGCGCTCGGCCGACTCGACGATCAGCTGCCGGGTGTAGTCCGAGACGGCGACGACGTGGTCGTTCGCCAGATAGGTGGCGAGCAACCGGACGGCGGCACCGTGGCGACCCTCGTCCAGGCAGGACCGCACGACGTTCGTGACGTCGGAGCCGACCGCCTCGGCGATCGTGGTCACGTCGGGATCCAACCCGGCACGCCGGGCGCTGTCGACGGCGTCGACCACGATGCTCGTGTGGGGTTCCAGGTAGAGCGACATGACGAGGGTCGGGCGGCCGTCGGCGACGAGCTCGACGAGTCGACCGGCGAGGCCCGCCGACCAGCGCCCGTCGGGCACGCGGTAGTCGCCCACGGGGTCGGGGCGTTCGACGTGGATCCCGTCGCCGTAGGGAGCCACCCGGTCGAGTGGCTTCAGCGGCAGACCGCTCTCGGCCAGGCGATCGAGCGGCCACGTCAGGATGTGGACGTCGTCGATGCCCCGGGCCAGTGCGGCCTCGGCGAGGTTGCGGGCTTCACCGGCGTGTCCGCAGATCACCGGGTCGGCACGGACGACGATGACGAGGCGGGCGAACGGCGAGGTGCTGTCGTCGCGGAGATCGATGATGGGCGGGTTCACGGCTGGGTCTCCTCGGACGGGTGTGGGTGGTCGGACGGGTTCGGGTCGCGCACGGCGGTGCTCGTCCACGACGGCGGTCGGCGACCGGCGAGTGGGCGGTCGCCCAGGTGGAGGACGAGGCGTTCCGCCCGCACGAGCTCGCGGGTGTGCAGCCAGAGTCGGTCGAGCGGGCGACCGTCGAGCTCGACGGCGCACACGTGCGGCGTCGGGCGGTCCCGGTCGGGTTCGCTGAACCCGGTGGTCTCGATCCGCAGCGCCCTGGTCGCCGTGCGCATCTCGATGCGCTCGAACGCGGGCGGGCCGAGCAGGACGAGGGACTGCCCGGCGACCGGGAACATCCCGAGGCTCGCCCAGACGTACCAACTCGACAGGCCGCCCGAGTCGTCGTTGCCGGGGAGTCCGCCGGGGCCCGGGCCGAACATCTGCTCCCGGATCGCGTGCACGAGCTCATCGGTCCGGTCGGGTCGGCCCAGGTGGTGGTAGGCCCACGGAGCTTCCATGTCGGGTTCGTTGTTCAACCCCTCGAAGCGTTCGAGCGCATAGCCGGCGGCGAGCTCGTCGGCGGGAGGGTCGACACCGAGCTGCTTGACGGGCTCCGCGTCGAATCCGAAGAAGCGATCGAGTTCGGCGAGCATCACGGCATCACCCCCGCCGACGGCGATCCGCCCGGCCATGTCGTGGAGGAGGCGGTGGGCGTAGTTGGCCTTCCCGCCCTCGTAGAACGTCGAGTCCCGGAGCCGGCCGTCGTCACCGAAGGCCCGTCGCCACCAACCGGCCCGGACGTCGAGCTGGTCGGCGAGGCGGTCGTCTCCCACCCGTCGGGCGATGCGGGCGGTCGCATGGTGGGCCTGGGCGAGATCGAGGACGTGGGTGATCGGTTCGGTCGTGCCCCGCTCGAGCAGTTCTTCGCCGTGCCCGCGACGCAGGTCCTGTTGGAGCAGGACCAGTGCCCACTCCCAGTCGATGCCCCCGACGTCGAGCTCCGCCAGGTCGGCGAAGAACAGATGGGCGAGCGATGAGGCCTGGCGGGAGAACCGGTCGGCGCCCCGGGCCATGCGGTACCCGATCGGCAGGTTGCCCTCCATCTCGCACACCGACAGCAGGGCGTTGGCGAGCTCGACCGCCCGCTCCGGTGCCAGCAGCGTCAGCAGCGGGAGTTGGGTCTTGTAGATGTCCCACATCGTCGACACGTCGAACACGAACGGCCCGTCCTGGGGCCAGAACGGGCTCTCGTCGGCGGCGAACGAGGGCTTGAGCATCGAGTGGTAGAGCGCCGTGGCGAACACCGTCCGTCGCTCCTCGCTCCCACCGTCGACCCGGATCGCCGAGAGCTCGTCCTTCCAGACGTTGCGGGTCGCCCGCCGTCGTTGGTCGAAGTCCCAGGCACGTTCACGGTCGGCGGCGAGGTTCGCCGCCGCTCGTTCCGGCCCACGCAGCGAGAAGCCGAGGTGGACCTCGATGGTCTGGCCGGCGCTCGTCGGACCACGGAACACGAGACCGAACGGGCGCAGGGTGGTGTGACGGATCGAGGAGAACTCGAGGCGCGAGCCGCCCTGCATGAGGCGGCGGTCGTACCAGAGCGCCGCCCGCCAGGTGGGTGGGCCGTCGAGCGACACGTGACAGGCGAGCGGTACCCCTTCCATGACGACGTCGGTCCAGGCGTCGTGGGGTGTGTCGACCGCGAGACGGGCCGAGGTCGGCACCGTGCGGCCGTGAGCGATGTCGAGTCCACCGAAGCTCGCGTCGACGACGATGCGGGCGTCGTCACAGGCGGGGAAGGTGTAGCGGTGCACCGCCGATCGTGGGCCGACGGTGAGTTCGCAGCGGATCCCGGAATCGAGGGTGACGGCGTAGTAGCCGGGTTCGGCCCGTTCGTGGCGCAGCGCGAACCGGGTTCCGAGATCGTCGAGCGGCCCGAGCATGGGCGTCACCCGCTGGTAGCCGTAGTACTTGCGGATCGCTCCGGTCCCGGACTGGTGGAAGTGGGTGAGGCCCGTGGCGGTGGGCTGATCGAACAGCGCTCGGGGTCGTCCCTCGGTGGAGATGTCGTGGATGCCGTAGCCGGTGGGATACGCACCGGAATGGGCCAGCGCCGACACCATCCCGAACGGATGCGTGGCGCCGGGATGGGTGTTGCCGACCTGGGGCTTCGGCCACCACCACGTGGCCGCCACCCCGTCGCGGGGAGGGAGGTCGGTGGCGGCGGTGCCGATGAACGGGTCGACGTCGTCGATCACGTGCGTCGGCGTCGGGTCGGGAACATGTACGGAGTGTCCGGGACGCTCAGGTCGGCGCCGTGTCCGGCTCGTGACGGTTCGGTGTGCGGTGTCTGACCGACACCTCGCGCCGGTCTGAATCGCCGCTCCCCCGGATCTGACGCCGATCTCACAGGCCACGATCCGGGCCCGCGGCCGAGGTCGGGAATCCGCCACCGCATCGGCGGGTTCCGACGGAGATGCTCCGACGACTCGTCGCGCTCGACGCCACCACCTGGCTGCGTGCGGTGCCCATCGCCGCACTCGCGGCGGTGATGATCGGCGTGCCGGCGGACCTGATCGACACGCCGGTGTTCGGCCGCCCGGTTCCCACGACGTGGGTCGACTACGTGATCTGGGCGATCACCTCGGTGCTGATCGGACTCGTGTTCGCCATCCGGGCGCCGATGACCGAGCGGGAGCAGAGCCGGACGATCTGGACGGGCTTCGTCTCGTTCCTCGCCGTCGGGTGCCCGGTGTGCAACCAACTCGTGGTGGCCGCGATCGGGGTGTCGGGTGCACTCAGCTGGTGGTCGCCC
>JAHDBV010000100.1:0-8299 GCA_020630195.1 Acidimicrobiales bacterium | reverse complement strand
GGCGGCGCTGTGGGCGCTGCGCCAGCGCTTGGAGACCTACGAGCTGACGTCGTGCCCGTTGCCGGACGCCGTGGCCGTCGGCTCCTGACCGGACTCAGGCGGCGCAGTCGGGGCAGCGGCCGTGGACGACCACGTCGACCCACTCCGCGACGAACCCGTGGTGCTCGCCGAGGTGGGTGCGGAGTCGCTCCACCTCGCGGCCCTCGTGGTGCAGCACCGCGTCACACCCGGCACACACGAGGTGGATGACGTCGTCCGCGTGGGCCGGCTCCCAATGGGAGGCGTCGTCGGCGCCGAGGCGTGACTCCCGGGCCAGCCGGAGATCGGCGAACAGCGACAGGGTGCGGTAGACGCTCGACAGGTTGACCGCGGGATCCCGCCGGGCGACCTCGGCCGCGATCTCGGCGGCCGTGAGATGGTGGCCCGATTCGTGGAGCACGGCCCACACCAGCTGGCGAGGGCGCGTGACGCGCAGGTCGCGTCGCCGCAGTGCCTCCTCGAGATCCACGCCGGGGACTGTACGCCGCCGGGCGGGTCCGGGCCCGTGAACCGCGCCGGAGGTCTGTGCGGGGCCGAATCGTTGCGTTTCGCAGGGTTCGAGCGACTGCGAACCACTTGCAATAAGGTCGCTCCGGCCGGTTCCACCGCCGCCGTCCGCACCTTCGGGCGAGGTGGGTGCCGGCGTCCGTCCACCCCTTCTCCCCCTTCTCAGGAGGACGCTCCATGCACGCTCCCGATGGTTTTCTGAACGTCGGCACCGCGGTCGCCACCGGTGCCCTGTCCCTCGGCCTGCTCGGCATGGCCGCACGCCAGGCCGGCGACGAGCTGGCCGACAAGCAGATCCCGCTCGCCGGGTTGTCGGCCGCGTTCATCTTCGCCGGCCAGATGGTCAACTTCCCGGTGGCCGCCGGCACCTCCGGCCACCTGCTCGGCGGGGCCCTCGCTGCGGTCCTGCTCGGTCCCCGACTCGGTGCGTTGGTCGTCGCGATCGTGGTGTTCGTGCAGGCGCTGGTGTTCGCCGACGGTGGCCTCACCGCCCTCGGGTACAACACGCTGAACATGGCGATCGTGCCGGCCTTCGGCGGGTACGCCTGTTACACCTTCTTCCGTCGGTTCCTGCCGGCGAACCGTTCGGGCGTGGTCGGTGCGACCGGTCTGGCGGCGATGCTGAGTGTGGTGTTGTCGGCGGTGGCCTTCTCGCTCCAGTGGCTCTTCGGTGCCACCGCTCCCGTGGCGTTCGACGACGTGTTCGGTGCGATGGTCGGTGTGCATCTGCTGATCGGGATCGGCGAGGGCGTGATCAGCGCCCTCGTGGTGTCCGCCGTGCTCGCCGCCCGCCCCGATCTCGTGTTCGGTGCCCGTGATCTGCCGAAGGCCGATCTAGTCGGCGAGGCCCGCGTGCCCGCCCGGGTGTTCGTGGCCGGTGCGCTCGTCGCATCGCTGCTCGTCGCCACCGTGGTCGCCCAGTTCGCGAGTGGTGATCCCGACGGTCTCGAGACGGTCGCCGAGGAACAGGGCTTCGCCGAGTCCGGCCGCGACCACGCCCTCGACAGCTCGATCTTCGCCGACTACGCCACCCAGGGCGTCGACAACGAGGCGCTCAGCCTCGCCATCGCCGGAGTGGGCGGCACCTTGCTCACACTCGTGGTCGGCTTCGGTGTGTTCCGGGCCGTCGGGTCGACCTCGGGCCGCCGCCTCACCTGATGGGCGCCGGCCACACGCACGATCTGCACGTGCCGGGCGATTCGATCGTCCATCGCACGGCGCCCGAGGCGAAGCTCGTCGCGGCGTTCGTGTTCGTGCTGGCCGTGGCCGTCACGCCTCGTCGAGAGGTGTGGGCCTTCGCCGGCTACGCCGTGCTGGCCGTGGTGTGGGTCGTGGCGTCGGGCATCGGCCCACGGCGGACGATCACCCGCCTCGCCGTGATCCTGCCGTTCATCACCTTCGCCTTCTTCCTCCCGTTCATCGGGGGCGGAGACACCACCGACGTCGCCGGATTCGAGCTGTCCACCGAGGGACTCTGGGGCACCTGGAACGTGCTCACCAAGGCCGTCCTCGGGGCGACGACGTCGATCGTGCTGGCGTCGACGACGCCGGTGCCCGAGATCGTGCGAGGCCTCGAACGGTTGCGGATGCCCCGGCTCGTCACCGGCATCATCTCGTTCATGTTCCGCTACCTCGGCGTCATCACCGCCGAGCTGGGTCGCATGCGGACCGCCATGATCGCCCGGGGTCACGACCCCCGGTGGTTGTGGCAGGCGAAGCCGATCGCGTCGTCGGCGGGCGCGATGTTCGTCCGCTCCTACGAGCGGGGCGAGCGGGTGCATGCGGCGATGCTCGCCCGTGGCTTCAGGGGCACGATGCCGACGTTCGACGATCGTCGGGCGGAACCGACCGACTGGCTCCGCGCCGCCCTGATTCCCGCACTCGCCGTCTCGCTCGCCCTGGGAGGGCTGCTGACATGACCGACATCCTCGAGGTCTCCGGGCTGAGCTTCGCCTACCCGAACGGTCACGCGGTCCTCGACGACCTCGACCTCCGGCTGGCGTCGGGCGAGCGGGTCGCGCTGCTCGGCCCCAACGGGGCCGGGAAGACCACCCTCGCGCTGCACCTCAACGGCATCCACCGGGCGGACGCCGGGTCGATCCGTGTCGCGGGCATCGAGCTGGACGACGACACCCTCACCGAGATCCGACGTCGTGTGGGCATGGTCTTCCAGGACGCCGACGATCAGCTCTTCATGCCCACGGTCGCCGAGGACGTGGGGTTCGGCCCGGCCAACCTCGGACTGTCGGGAGCCGAGCGGGACGCCCGCGTCGCCGAGGCGCTCTCGATGGTCGGCGCCGAGGGGTTCGGGCCACGGAGCCCGCACCACCTGTCCGGTGGTGAGAAGCGTCGGATCGCCCTCGCGACGGTGCTGGCGATGCGTCCCGATCTCGTGGTGATGGACGAGCCGACCTCGGGCCTCGATCCGGCCGGACGGCGCGAACTGTCCGATCTGCTCGCCGGCCTCGATCACGCACAGTTGCTCATCACCCACGATCTCCCGTTCGCGCTGGAGGTCTGCCCGCGCTCGGTGATCGTGTCGCAGGGGCGGGTCGTGGCCGACGGTGTCACCGCCGAGCTCCTCGCCGACACCGAGCTGCTCGCGGCGCATCGCCTCGAGTTGCCGTTCGGCTTCGATCCGTCGTTCCTGACGGGGCGCTCCGCGGCCTGAGCGGCGCCGGGCTCGGTGATGCCGCCGGCCGTCAGCCCGGGACGAGGCGTCGGGCGTTCCCGGCGGTGATCGCGGCGAGTTCGGTCTCGGTGACTCCGGCGTCCTCCAGGGCGCGCACGAGGTCGAGCGGGAATCGTCCCGTGTTCGGGGCGTCGGTACCGAGGAGCAGCCGATCGGCGATCCGGTCGAGGTGGGCTCGGCTGATCGGCGGGATCTCGTCGACGACGGGTGTGAGATCGCCCCAGAGGTTCGATCGCGTGGCCATCAACTCCACGGCACGTGGTGCGGCCCGGTGTCCGAGGTGGGCGAGCACGATGACGGTGTCGCCGAACCGGTCGGCGACCCGGGCCACGGGGTCGAGCTCGTCGTGTTCGGTGTGACCACCCACCCCGTGACCGGCGTGGACCACGACGGGGAGCCGGTGGTGGGCCGCGCGGGAATACACCGGGTCGAGGCGTCGGTCGTCCGCGTCGAAGTCGCCGACCGAGCAGTGCAACTTGACGACACGGGCGCCGTGCCGTTCGACCGCCCGGTCGATGGTGGCACCCGGGTCGGGGTCGCCGGGATGGGCGGTGCAGCCCGTCACCACGGTGACCGCGTGGCCCTCGAGGCCCGCGGCGACCTCCGCCATGGAGGCGTTGAGCGCATCCGCGCGGCCGGCGAGGCGGACATACGGGAGGTTCCACACGGTCTCGACGCCGTCGGCCGCCAGCCGATCCAGCACGGCTTCCGGGTCGATCGTGTGGACGAGCCGGTCGCCGATGTGCTCCTCGAAGAAGCCCCGGATCGCCCGGGCGAGCCCCGGCGGCAGGAGGTGGGTGTGGCTGTCGACGAGCGTTCGCACGTGCGGTTGGACTCCCCGGGCTCCTCGGAGGTCACCTCGCTCCCCGATCGTTCCGCAGCGGGCGGCTCGGCGTAGGTTCGGGGTGTGGGTTTCTACGTCTCGCTCCTGAAGCCGTCGTGGACACCGCCCGACTGGGCGTTCCCGGCGGCGTGGTTCACCCTGTGGGCGCTCCAGGCGATCGCCCTCGTGGTGGTGCTCGGTTCGGAACGCACCGGGCGCCCGGCGGCGATCGGTGCACTGGTGGCACAGTTCGTTGCCGCCGTCGCCTGGCAGGCGGTCGTGTTCGGTCCGGGTCGGCTGCGGCTGTCGGCCTGGTGGCTCGTGGCCGTCTGGCTCCTCGTGCTCGTCGCGATCGTGGCGGTGGGCCGGGTCGAACGTCTCGCCGGTGTGCTGGTGGCCCCGACGCTCGTGTGGATGAGTGTCGCGACGGCGCTCGGGTTCGAGCTGCTCCGTCTCAACCCCGGACGCTGAGGTCAGCGGCGCTCGACGGGCTCCACCGGTGCCCCGGCCTCGCTCCAGCCGGCGAAGCCGGTGCCGAGGTGGGCGACCGGCGTGAGGCCCATGTCCTGCACCGCCTTGGTGGCCAGTGCCGAGCGCCACCCGGCGGCGCAGTAGAAGACGAACCGGTTGCCGCTCGCGAAGACCTCGCGGTGATACGGGCTCTCGGGGTCGACCCAGAACTCGAGCATGCCCCGAGGCGCGTGCACCGCGCCGGGGATCTTCCCCGTGCGCTGGACCTCACGTACGTCACGGATGTCGACGATGGTGACCGTCGGATCGTCGAGCACGGCCTGCACGCCGTCGACGTCGAGGGTCTCGATCTCGGCTTCGGCCGCGTCGACGAGTGCCCGATGGCCGGTGTGGATGGTCATGGCGGCGAACCTACTCGACCCGATCCGCTCACTCCCCGGCGACGCCGGATCGGCGCCCGCCCCTAGCGTGATCGTGTGAGCGATCCCGATCACGACAGCCCGATCACGGACTGTCGCGCCGTCGCGGCGGAGTTCATCGGCACCGCCTTCCTGCTGGCCGGTGTGATCGGTTCGGGGATCATGGGCACCCGTCTCACCGACGACGTGGGTGTCCAGCTCCTCGTGAACGCCGTGGCGACGGCGTTGTTGCTCGGCGCGTTGATCGCCGGCCTCGCCCCGTTGTCCGGTGCCCACTTCAACCCGGCCGTGACCCTGTGGGCGGTGCTCGGTGGTCGGCTCGGGCACCGTCGAGCGCTCGGCTACGTCGCCGCGCAGGTGTGTGGGGCCATCGTCGGGGTCGTCGCGGCCAATGTCATGTTCGACGAGCCGTGGGTGGCGCTCTCGACGACCGAGCGGGCGGACGGGCCCCGGCTCGTCTCCGAGGCGGTGGCCACCTTCGGTCTGCTGCTCGTCATCGCCTCGACCGCGGCGCGCCACTCGATCCCGACCGTGGCGGCGTCGGTCGGCGGCTACATCGGCGCGGCCTATTTCTTCACCTCGTCGACCTCGTTCGCGAACCCCGCCGTCACGGTGGCCCGGGCACTGTCCGACACCTTCGCCGGGATCGAGCCCGCGTCGGTGCCGGCCTTCGTGCTGGTCCAACTCGCCGTCGCCGGGCTCACCGCCCGGCTCATCGACCGCCTCGTCGACGGCTGATCAACCGGCGTCGGGCATCGGGAGCTGGCAGACGGCCGGGACGTGCACGGGCCGGTCATCGGCGTCCACCCGGGTCGCCGGCAGCACGGCTCCGGCCCCACCGAGCAACAACGTGGCGGCCGCGAGCCCACCCGCCGGAGCGAGACGCCCGACCCCGGGCTCGGGGGCGGGCGGCGCCGGCCCCTCGTCGAGCGTGGCGTGGAGGATCATCGCGAGCACGCCGAGTGCCACACCGATCCACCAGGCGATCGTGTAGTCGCCCGTGGCATCGGCCAGCTCTCCCCCGAGCCAGGCACCGGCGAACGCGCCGAACTGATGCGACAGGAAGACGATGCCGAAGAGCGTGCCGGCATGGGCGGTGCCGAACTGCTGGGCGACGATGCCGGAGGTGAGCGGCACGGTCGACAGCCAGAGCACGCCCATCACCGCGCCGAAGACGGCGACCGTCGTGGCACTGGCGGGCACGAGGATGAACGCGAGGATCGCGACGGCCCGGAGCCCGTAGATGCCGGCGAGCAACATCGTGTTCGAGTGGCGGCCGCCGAGGTAGCCGGCGAGGAGCGATCCGGCGACGTTGAACAACCCGATCAGCATGAGGGCGAGGTCGGCCGCCTCCGGTCGGATCCGGAGGTCGCCGACGTGGGACACGAGGTGGGTGCCGATGAAGGTCACGTGGAAGCCGCAGACGAAGAAGGCGCCGTTCAGCCGTCGGTAGCCGGACGCGTGGGCGGCCCGCCGCAGCTCGGCCCGCAGTGGGACGGCGTCCCCGTCGGCCGCGGCGGTGGGTGCGTCGGCCGCACGACCGCGGATGAACGGTGCGGCGAGCACGATCGCCAGGCAGCAGAGCCCGAGCACGGCCACGGCGCCGGTCCAGCCCCTGCTGTCGAGGAGTGCCCGTGCGATCGGGATGAACACGAACTGGCCGAGTGAGCCGAGTGCGCTGACGATGCCGAGCATCATCGAGCGCCGCTCCGGCTCCACCATGCGGCCGACGGAGGCGAGCACCACCGAGAAGCCGGCGGCCCCGACGGCGAACCCGGTGAGGGCGCCACCGGTCAACGACAACTCGAGCGCGGAACCCGCCCGACTCATCAGGAGCATCCCGACCGTGTAGAACACGCCGCCGGCGGCGAGGACCCGGGCGGTGCCGAAGCGGTCGGCGATCGCCCCGGCGATCGGCTGACTCAGCCCCCAGCACAGCTGCTGGATGGCGACGGCGAGGGCGAAGTCGCCCCGGCCGATGTCGAGGTCTTCGACGACGTCGTCGAGGAACAACCCGAACGTCGAACGCACCCCGAGGGTGAGCGAGGTGATGAGACCGCCCGCCGCGACGGCGAGCCACACACGACGACGGTCGACCACGTCGCCGAGTCTGGCAGGCCCGGCGCCGGGCCGACAGACGGATCAGGCCACGATGAGCGCGATCCCGGCCAGGGTCACGATCACACCGACGACCTGCCGGGCGGAGACCCCGTCCCCGAGGAGCCACCACCCACCGAGCACGCTCGCCGCCGGGAAGGCCGACGCGCCGACGACGGTCGGCTGCGCGTCGATCTGCACCCCGGCGAGATAGAGCACGGTCGACAGGCCGCCGATGAGCCCCGAGAGCACCGTGCGCCGCAGGGCGCGTGATCGCCACGGCGACTCGCCGTCCCGCAACGGCAGCCAGCGGACACGGGCGACCCGGGCGAGCGGGATCATCATGAGCGCGGCCACGAGGCGTTGGGTCACCGTCGGCCACATGCCCGCGGCCGCGTCGGCCTCGATGACGACCGAGAGGCCGAAGCCGTAGCCGAGGCCCGAGATCGTCCCGAACACGAGCCCACGTCGGACCTGATCGCCGCGCAGATCCATGCCCCGCCCCGGTGTCGAGATCACGATGAGCCCGAGCAGGGCGAGCGCGGCGCCGCCGGCGGCGACGGCGGAGGGCACCGCCCCGCGGGCGACCGTGTAGGTGTAGGGCACCACCGCCGACAGGGTCGCCACCACGGGTGAGGTCACCGCGGCGTTCGACGCGGTCATCGCCTGGAAGTAGGCGGCCATGCCGACCCCGATGCCGAGCCCGGAGGCGGCACCGATCGCCGCGTCCCGGTGGATCCAGCCGTCACCGAGGGCGATGGCGATCGCGAGGGAGAGCACCATCGCGACGGACTGGACGACGACCGAGAGCGAGGCGACGTGGAACCGGGCGACCACCCGCCTGGCGAGGACGTCGCCGGTGCCGATGCACACCGCGGCCGCGATTCCGAGCAGTGCGCCCATCACCCTCCTCCGGCCGAGTGCACCGAGCCGGGGTGACCCCGGGGCGCAGGAGTATGGGCCGGTCGACGACCCGATTCGAGGGCCTTCCCACTCCCCGGTGGTTGTTACGCATTCGTCAAGGGAACGTCACGCTCCCCACCGTGCGAGGTGGGTCCGCTACCGTGGGCGTGCCGGAGTTCACATCGTGGGAGGCAGTTGCGCGCGTCGCGACGCCCGTCCAGTGTCTCTGGCTGACAACAGTGAGGGGAACACAACGTGTCAGAAGCGAATGACGAGATCATTCGGCTCGAGAGCGTCTACAAGATCTTCGGCCCACAGCCGAAGGGACGAGCGTTTGAGCTCTGCGAG
>JAHDBV010000099.1 GCA_020630195.1 Acidimicrobiales bacterium | reverse complement strand
GGCTCGCCGATGTCTTCGTTCCACAGCTCGGGCCGCTCGGCGATGAAGTTCTCCATCAGCTCGATGCATCGTTCGGAGTCTGCGAGCACGACCTCGACGCCGTGGCTGCGGAGCAGGTCCTCGAACCCCATGAACGTCGTGTTCTCACCGATGACGACCCGCGGGATGCCGTAGAGGAGGATGGCGCCGGTGCACATCGAGCACGGCGAAAGGGTCGTGTACATCGTGGAGCGGGCGTACGTCGTCGCCGGCAGGCGGCCGGCCTTCTCGAGCGCATCGGTCTCGCCGTGACGGATCGCCGAGCCGAGCTGCACACGCTGGTTGTGGCCGGCGCCGAGCACGGTGTCCCCCTCGGCGAGCACCGCACCGATCGGGATCCCACCAGCGGCGAGCCCCGTCTCGGCCTCAGCGATGGCCAGGCCGAGCAGCTCGTGGTCGAGGTGGGTCAGTTCTGATCCGGCCGTCATGGTGCGATCGGGGCCATGAACGCCTCGTCGACGTCGACCTCCTCGCCCGCTCTCGGCCCCATGAGCTTCGCCATGAGGTGCGCACCCGAGGTCGTGTCGGGGTACTTCGGCGGGTTGCCCTCGTCGCAGCACACGTCGAGCACGGAGATCACGGCGTCGTGGTTCGGCTGCTGGAACCAGGCGACCGACCGTCGACGAGCGACACCCGGCATCGAGGCCGGCGGCGGCACGACCCGATGCACCGTGGACCGCCAACGGTCGTTCGTCCACTCTGCGAGCAGGTCCCCCAGGTTGACGAGCAACGCACCCTCGGCGGGCACGACGTCGTGGAACTCCCCGTCCCGGTCGCGGATCTGGAGCCCGGGCACGGCGTCGGCAAGCAGGATCGTCAGGCTCCCATAGTCGCTGTGAGCGCCCATGCGGAGCTGCGTCGACGAGGGATCGTGGCCGCTGCGGCGGACGTAGTTGTTCGCCCGCATCACGCTCGGGGTCCGATCGAGGAACGGGGCGAAGTAGTCCCGCGGGAGCCCGAGCGCACGAGCGAAGATCGACGTGAGCACGTGGCCGAGCTCCTCGCATGCATCCCAGTAGGCCAGGTACACCTCGCGCATGTCGGATGGGTTGTCAGGCCACACGTTGGGCGAGAAGTAGGTGACGGCGTCGGCCGCCGACACGCCGTCGGGCACGATCTCGCGCCCGATGTTGAACGCTTCGAAGAGATCGGGTTCGGACTCCACCCCGAGGCTGTAGCTCAGCGCCTCCGACTCGAACGGGGCGTAGCCACGGTTGGCCGCGAGATCGTCGGGCCGATGCTGCGTCTTCTCGTCGACCGGGAGCTCGAAGTACTCCTGACTCACATCGAGCATGCGGGTCATCAGCGTCTGCGTGATCCGGTGCCCGGTGACCGAGAGAAACCCCGACGTCCGGCAGGCGTGGTCGACCTCGGCGGCAACGCGATCCATCTCGGCTTCCGAGCCGGAAAACCACCCGGACAGATCGATCGGGACGGCTTCCATGATGCTCCTCCAACGCCGCTGACAGGGACAACCCGACGGTAGAGCCACCCGCGACGTCCTCGATGACATCGGTGTTTCGGCGCCGTGAACGCCCGCGCCGGCGGGCGACACCGTTCGGAACCGATCGCTACAACCAGGGGATCGGCCGACCACCGGAGGACCTGCCATGACTGTCATCAGAACCGCCGCCCCGACGTTGCGGGCGCGCAACGCCGCCCGACTCGTCGCCCAGGCCGACGCCGCAGCGGCCGCAGCGCCGTTCGAATCGATCCCCAGGATCGACATCGCCCCGATGCTGGCCGGCGAGCCCGGCGGTGCCGACCGGGTCGCCGCCGAGCTCCGGGCGGCATGTCTCGAAGTCGGCTTCTTCTACCTGACGGGACACGGCGTCGCCGACTCGATGGTCACCGACACCTTCGCCATCGCCGACTCGTTCTTCCGGAAGCCGCAGGCGGAGAAGGCCGAGATCTCGATCCTCAACTCGGCGAAGATGCGCGGCTACACGGGGATGCTCGAGGAGAACACCGACCCCGACAACGACGGCGACCTCCACGAGGCGTTCGACATGGGACTCGATCTGGCCCGGGACGACCCCGACGCCCATGGCGACACCTACGGCTGGGGCCTCAACCAGTGGCCCGACATGCCTGGATTCCGCGAACAGTTCGTCCACTGCCACACCACGCTCGCGACACTCTGCCGCACGCTCTACGAGGCGTTCGCTCGCTCGCTTGACCTCGACGCCGACCACTTCACGTCGAACATGACGAAGCCGATCTCGGAGCTCCGGGTCATCCGCTATCCGAGCCAGGACACCGTCGAGGCCAACGTCGTCGGTATCGGCGCCCACTCCGACTACGACATGTTCACCGTGCTCGCGACCGACGACGTGTCGGGCCTCGAGGTGCTCAACCCGGCCGGCGAGTGGATTCCGGTCCCGCCGGTGGCCGGCGCCTTCATCGTGAACGTGGGCGACCTCCTCCAGCGCCTGACCAACGATCTCTACCGCTCGGCTGTGCACCGGGTGATCAACGTGAGCGGCCGCGACCGCTACTCGATGCCGTACTTCTCCAACATCGATCCCCACACGGTCGTCGAGGTGTTGGAGAGTTGCATCACCCCCACACGTCCGGCCCGGTACGAACCCGTCACGGCGGGCGGGTACGTCGAGGCCTGCATGCACGAGTCGTACGGCTACTCCTCCTGACCCGCCACTCGCCGGTCAGGAGGTCTTCCCGAGCCGGGTCGCCGGCCCGGCGACGGGTTCGCCGAGCGCTCGCCGACGCTCGAAGAGCTCTTCTGCGGCACCCTGAGCCTGTGCCGCCACCGCCTGTACGTCCACGGACACCACCTCGCCACGGTCCACCAGTCGCCGACCCTGCACCCAGACGTCGGTGACGTCCCGTCCGGACGCCGAGAAGACGAGATGTGCGACGGCGTTGGCGTCAGATGGCGCCGGGCCGGTGGATCGGAACAGCGGGACGCAGTGGACGCCGCGGAGGTCGACGGCCACGAGGTCGGCGTCCTTGCCGACCTCGAGGGTGCCGGTGACGTCGTCGATACCGAGGGCGACGGCGCCGTCCTTCGTCGCCATCTCGAGCAGATCCCACGGGTCGCCGGCCGCCGGATCAGCGGTCGACAGCTTGGCCAGCAGCGCACCGAACTTGAGCTCCTCGATCATGTCGAGGTTGTTGTTCTCCTTCTCGCCGTCGGTGCCGAGACCGACGGTCACACCGGCGGCCCGATAGTCGCGCACCGGTGCCGCCCCCGACGACAGCTTCATGTTCGAACAGGGGCAGTGGGTGACGGCCGTGTGTCGGTTGGCGCAGATCCCCACTTCGGTCTCGTCCAACCAGACCCCGTGGGCGATCACCGCCCGACCATCGAGGATCCCCCAGTCGGCGAACATCTCGATCGGGCGCTTGCCGTGCTGGCGGACACTCTCCTCCACCTCCCACACCGTCTCGCTCGAGTGGGTGTGCACACCGACATCGAACTCCTCGGCCAGCGCAGCGGCGCCGCGGAACATCTCGGGCGAGCAGTAGAACATGTGCTCGAGCCCCACCCATGCTCGGATCCGACCGTTCGCAACGCTCCGATGGGTCTCCAGCAGCCGACGGTTCGTCTCGAGGGTGTCGAACCACCCGTACCTGTCTGCCGTGTAAGGAGCGAGCGTGGCCCGGATACCGATCTGTTCGGCCGCTCGGGCCGACCCCTCCATGAACCGCCACATGTCGAGCACGCTGGTCGTGCCGGAACGGAGCCCCTCGGTGTAGGCCATCCAGGAGGCGGCTTCGGCGATCTCCGGGGTGAGTGCCCGATGAGCCGGATCGACATGCTGCTCGAGCCACTCCCACAGCGCCAGGTTCTCCGCCGTCCCGCGGAGCAGGCCCGAGTGGAGATGGGTGTTGTGGAGCCCCGGGATCAGGAGGTGGCCTGAGAGGTCCAGCCGCTCGACGTGCGCCGTCGCAGGGTGGCCGTCGATCTCCGCGACCGTGCCGACCGCGGCGATCCGTCCATCGAGAACGAGGACCGAGCCCGGGTCGATCACCTCGCGTCGCCCCTCACACGGCACGACGATGGCGTGCTCGAGAACGAAGTCGGTCATCGGATCACCGCCGCACCTTCACGGCGGTGCAACGTAGGTGTCCCGACGCCGCTGATTGGTTCGGCGATGTGAACGGCGGATGAACCGGACCACTCCGTCAGCAAGCGGAAACATCGGCGACACGTTGGCTTGGCATCGTGCCGCCGCATGAACCGACAACGCCTCTCCACATCCCGATTGCTCGCATCGCTGCTCTTCGTGCTCGCACTCGTCGCCGCCGCGTGTGGTGGCAGTGACCCTGCCGATGAGAGCGCCGAGGAAACGACTGACGACGCAGCCACGGCCGAGGAGTCCGGCGAGGACTTCAGCGACTTCAAGGTCGTCATGATCCTCGATGGCTCCGCGGAAGACGGCGGCTGGAACACGACGCACCTCCGAAGCGGCCTGAAGATGGAAGCGAACTTCCCGGGCATCGATTTCTCCTATGTCGAGGAGATCGAGCCGGGCCAGCCGGCCACCAACGCCTTCCAGGACGCCGTCGACGCCGGCGCCGACCTGGTGATCGGCACGACGTTCTACCAGTTCGACATGATCGACGTCGCCGCCGAGAACCCCGACACCTACTTCCTCACCTGGGCGGGCTTCGAGGATCAGCCGAACGTCGGGCACTTCACCCAGGCCACCGAGGACGGTCGCTACATGGACGGCATCGTCGCCGGCAGCCTCACGGAGTCGAACATCATCGGCTACCCGGTCGGGTTCCCGTTCGAAGAGGTGAACCGGGCGCTCAACGCCTTCACCCTCGGCGCCAAGGAGGTCAACCCCGACGTCGAGGTGCGGGCGGTGTACCTGAACACCTGGTTCGATCCCGCCATCGAGCAGCAGGCCGCCGAAGCGTTGGCGAACGCGGGCGCCGACGTGATCGCGCACGAGGTCGGTTCGCAGGTCTACGCAACGGTGATGGCCGAGCGTGGCGGCTACGTGATCGGCTACACGAACGACTGGTCGGACTTCGAACCCGAGGCCTGGGCGTCGTCGTTCCTGATCGACTGGAGCACGTACTACATCCAGCAGGTCGAGGCGATCATCGCCGGCGAGTTCGAGCCGGGCATCTCCTACGGGGGGCTGGCGGAGGGCTGGATCGAGTTCGCACCCTACGGCCCGGCCGTGACCGACGAGACCCTCGCCCTCATCGACGAGCGCAAGCAGGGGATCATCGACGGCACGTTCGACATGTTCGAAGGCCCGATCTATGACAACCAGGGCAACCTCGTCATCGCTGAGGGCGAGACGATCGACTTCGCCGACCGCAACGCCTGCTGCCAGTGGCTCGTCGAAGGCATCGTCGGCGAGATCCCCTCGTCGTAGGCCCGGTCCACCCACTGACGTCGAGTCCGGACGACCGTGACCGCCAACGTGTCCCCCGATACGACCCACCTGGAGGTCCGAGGTCTGACCAAGTCGTTCTATGGCGTGCGGGCCATCGACTCGGTCGACTTCGACCTCCGGGGCGGGGAGATCCACGGCCTGCTCGGCGAGAACGGCGCCGGCAAGTCGACGCTGTGTTCGGTGCTCTCCGGGCTGTACCGCCCCGACAACGGGAGCGTCCTCCTCGACGGCGAGGAGGTCCAGTTCCGGTCGCCGCAGGAGTCGGCGAACGCCGGCATCGGCATGGTGTACCAACACTTCCGGCTGGTCGACAGCTTCACCGTCGCCCAGAACATCGTGCTCGGGCTCCGGCGGGACCAGCGGCCGTCGTCGATGCGCCAGGTCAACCAACTGGTCGCCGAGCTCGGCGAGGAGTACGGCCTGCCGGTCGATCCGACCGCCGCGATCTGGCAGCTCTCGGTCGGCGAGCAGCAGCGGGTCGAGATCCTGAAGCAGCTCTTCCGGGGCGCTCGGGTGCTGATCCTGGACGAGCCGACCGCCGTGCTCGCACCCCGGGAGACCGACCGACTCTTCGAGGCCGTCACGACCATGGTCGAGCGGGGCCACGCCGTCGTGCTCGTTTCCCACAAGATGGCCGAGACGATGGCGTACACGAACCGCATCAGTGTGCTCAGCCGGGGGCGCAACGCTGGGTCGGTCACCACCGCCGACACCTCACCCGAGGAAGTCGCACGCATGATGTTCGGCGACGCTGCCGCTGCCGTACGCACCAGCTTCGGCGCCTCGGCCACGGTCGGGGACCTCGTGTTGTCGGTCTCGGACCTCCAGGTGATGGGTGACAAGGGCCAGGTGGCGGTCGACCACGCGAGTCTCGACGTGCGCCGTGGCGAAGTGGTCGGCATCGCCGGTGTGGCCGGAAACGGTCAGCGGGAACTCCAGGAAGCCATCGCCGGCCTCCGTCCCATCACCGGCGGCACCGTCACGATCGACGGCACCGACTGCACGAGTGCGGGCCCGAAGGAAACGAAACACGCCGGGCTGGCCTATGTGCCCGAGGACCGTCTCGGAGTCGGTCTGTCACCAGGTCTGCCCCTCGGCCACAACCTGGCCCTTCGGAGCTTCGATCGTGCACCGCACTCGCGCCGCGGCGTGCTCTCGCAGTCCTCGATCGACGCAACGACCGACCACCTGGTCGCGGAGTTCGACATCCGCGGCAATCGGACGGGTATGCGGGTCAGTCTCATGTCGGGCGGCAACCTGCAGAAGGCGATCCTCGCCCGCGAGCTCAGCGAAGACCACGAGGTGCTGCTCGCCGCCGCCCCCACACGCGGGCTCGACATGGCGGCAGCCGATGCCGTGCGGGGTCACATCGTCGACGAACGCCAGAACGACCGGGGTGTGCTCGTCTTCTCCGAGGATCTCGACGAGATCATCCACATGTCCGACGTCGTCGCAGTCATGTTCAAGGGCCAGATCGTCGGAGTCTTCCGCGGCGACGAGATCGACGTCGACGAGATCGGCTTGCTGATGACCGGGTCGGACTCGATGCACGGCGTCGAGATCGCCGACCTCTACCCCACCGAAGAGGAGCCAGAGGTGTCGTCATGAACGGCCTCACCAGTCGCTTCCGCGTCTCACCGCGGGGGTTCGCCAGCCCGCTCGTGCGGTTCGGTGTGCCGTTTCTCGCACTGATCGTCGCCCTGATCATCGGCGGACTGATCCTCGCGATGGCGGGCAACAACCCGTTCGAGGCGTACCGCACGATGTTCGACACGAGCCTCAACGGCTGGTCGGCGATGACCCGGACCCTCGCCCTGGCGACGCCGCTCATCCTGACCGGCCTCGCCGCCGCCGTGGCGTTCCAGATGCGGGTCTACAACATCGGCGGCGAGGGCCAGCTCTACATCGGTGCCATCGCCGGCAGCTGGGCGGGCCTCGCCCTGCCACCGGCGACCCCGGCGGTGATCATGCTCTCGGCGATGCTGGTCTGCGGGGCCATCGGCGGCGCGCTCTGGGCACTGCTCGCCGCGATCCCCAAGGCCTACCTGAACGCCGACGAGATCATCACGACGCTGATGCTCAACTTCGTCGCCCTGTCGTTGATGAACTACCTGATCTTCGGCTCGCAGAGCTTCTGGCGGGATCCGAAGCGCACGGTGCCGGGCGGCAAGCGACTGCCCGACGCGGCGATCATGCCGTCGCTCTCCGGCCGTCTCCACATCGGTATCATCATCGCCGTCGTGGCCGCCGTCCTGCTGTGGTGGCTCCTGCGGAAGACGTCGTGGGGCTTCCAGATCCGGACGATCGGTGACTCCCCCAGCGCCGCCAGGTACGCCGGCATGAGCGTGAGGTTCAAGACGCTCGCCGTCCTGGCGGTATCCGGCGGCCTCGCCGCCATCGCCGGGGTGAGCGAAGTCAGCGGCGTCACCAAGGGGCTCGAGCCCCGATCGCTCGCCACCGACATCGGCTTCACCGGCATCATCATCGCCGTCGTCGCCCGATCGAATCCGCTCGGGGTCGTCCCGGTCTCGATCTTCCTCGCCGCCATCGCCACCTCGGGCAGCACGCTGCAGTCGATCGGCATCGCCGTGGAGGTCGTGTTCCTCCTCCAGGGCCTCATCTTCCTGACCGTGACGGCGGGCGAGTTCTTCGTCATGAACCGTCTCGAGTTCGTCTCTCCCGAACCGTCCGGTGACTCGATCCCGGGCGACACGACCGACCTTCCCGCGGGAGCGACATGAACGACACCGTCCTCGTCCTGTCGATCGCGAGTGCGATCGTCGCCGCGACCCCCATCCTGTTCGCCGCGATCGGCGAGATCATCACGAACCGATCCGGGGTCATGAACCTCGGCGTGGAGGGCATGATGCTGGTCGGCGCGGTCGTCGGCTTCTGGGCCGGGAACGAGACGGGCAGCCTGACGATGGCGTTGCTCGCCGGGGGCCTCGCCGGCGTCCTCCTGGCCCTCGTCCACGCCGTTCTCGCTGTGACGTTGCGGGTCGATCAGACCGTTTCGGGCCTCTCACTCGTGATCGTCGGTGGTGGCCTCTCGTCATACATCGGCACGAGCGGCGACCCGGGGCTGCTGTCGGCGCCGAACGGCGTCGAGGTCGACCCGTTGCTGCCCGCGGCCCTCCGCGACCTTCCCGCCATCGGGCCGATCTTCTTCGGCCACGATGTCGTTGTGTACCTCGGCGTCGTCGTGGTGATCGGCTCGACATTCCTGCTCCAGCGGACGTCCGCCGGCCTCTCGCTCCGCGCCGTCGGGGAGGACCCTGCCGCTGCCGATGCCGCAGGCATCTCGGTCGTGCAGATGCGCTACCTGGCGACGGCGATCGGTGGACTGGGTGCGGGCATCGGCGGGGCATACCTGATCGTCGCGATCGTCGGCACCTGGCAGAACGGTCTCACGGCCGGCATCGGCTGGATCGCGGTGGCCCTCGTCATCCTCTCGGGTTGGCGGCCGTGGCTCGCATTGGTCGGCGCCCTCGCGTTCGGTGGCCTGAACGGGCTCGGGTTCACCCTGCAGCTCGCACAGATCGACGTGCCGTCGGACTTCCTCAAGATGATGCCGTTCGTCGCCGCCTACCTCGTGGTCAGCATCGTCTCGGGCAACCCGGCCCGGGCGCGGAAGCTCGCCGCACCGGCAGCGCTGGCTCAGCCCTACTCGAGGGAGAACCGTTGACACACGAACCGAGCGGCTTCATTCCGTTGGTCGACCTCGAACCGTGGTTCCACGGCGATGCCGAGGCGAGGCTCGAGCTCGCCGCCGCGGTCGACACCCATCTGCGCCGGTGTGGTTTCCTCGTCGTGGTCAATCACGGCATCGCGCCCGAGATCTTCCGCTCGCTGCGCGACGCATGCTCGGAGTTCTTCCACCGGCCCGAGATCGACAAGGCGGCGGTCACCGGCGGGCCGGACGTGTACCGCGGCTGGATCGGCGCCGGCCGGGAGGCGAACGCCGCGACCTACGGCGTCGAGACGGCGCCCGACATGAAGGAGACTTTCGCCTACGGCGCGGTCGACGTGCCCGACTCGTCTCTCCGGCTGAGCGAACCGAAGTGGTACGCCGACAACGTCTGGCCGGACCATCCCGCCGGCTTCCGGTCGGCGGCCGAACGTTTCTGGCGTTCGTCACTGGATCTCGCGAACGAGCTGCTCCAACTCTTCGCGCTCGCGCTGGGTCTCGACGAGGAGGCCCTCGTCTCGCACTGCCGCAACACGACGGCGACCGGCACGCTCAACTGGTACTGGCCCTACACCCACGACGCCCCGGCGCCCGACCAGTACCGGATCGGGCCACACACGGACTTCGGCACGTTGACGATCCTCGATCGGCAGCCGGGCATGGGTGGCCTCCAGGTGTTCGACGACGGCGAGTGGGTCGACGCACCGGCGATCGACGGCAGCCTCATCGTGAACACCGGCGACATGCTGAAGCAGTGGACGAACGACCGATGGGAGTCCAACACCCATCGGGTCCTGCCTCCGAAGGCGGAGGCGCCCGACGAGGAACTCATCAGCCTCGTCTTCTTCCACGAACCCGACGCCGAGGCGATCATCACCCCGCTTCCGACCTGTGTCGACCGCGCCAACCCGGCCCGCTACGAACCGGTCTCGTCGAAGGACTACCTCGACCAGAAGTTCGCCGCGCTCGGTGTCGACTGACCCGGGGCGCTGCGACCGCCCCGCGCTCGCTCGGCCGCCGACGCCCGAGCGACGGGGATCGCGAGCAGCGACACCGCAGCAGCCAGCGTGAACGCCGCGGCGGAGCCGCTCCGGAAGGCGGCCCGTTCGGCCTCGGTCGCGATGCTGTTGATCGTGGCCTCGCTCCCCACGGGTAGGCGGGCGGCGAACCACACCGCCTGCACGGCGCCGAGCAGACCGATGCCGATCGACGCACCGAGCTCGATCGCCATGTCGTTCACGCTCGACGCCGTGCCGGCGAAGGCGGGCTCGACGGACCCGACGATCCGCTCGATCGACAACGGGATGGTGAGGCCGTTCCCGAAGCCGGCGACCACGCCCGCGGCGATGAACCACAGTCGGTTGCCTTCCGGTGAGAACCCCATCGCGAGATAGCCGGTCGCCATCGCGACCAGCCCGGTGGTGATGAGCGTGGTCGTTCCGAACCGACGGGCGAGCCGGACCGAGAGGTTGGCGACGACGACTTCGACGATCCCGATCGGGACGAGCAGCAGACCGGCGACGAGCCCGGACTCACCCCATCCGATCTGGAGCAGAAGCGCCCCAACGAAGAAGACGCCGTTGAAGCCGAGTGCGGCGAGGGCGAGCGTGCCGGCGCCGACCACCCGCTCGCGCTCGTCGAAGAGCTGGAGCGGCAGCAGCGGCGACTCGACCCGGGCCTGACGGCGGAAGAACGCGACCGTGAGCGCGACGGCGGCACCGCCGGCCACGAACGTGGCGACCGCGAGTGGGTGCACGGGCCCCTCGATCACGAAGAAGATCAGGGCGGCGACCGCACTGATCGAGAGGACGGCGCCGACGGTGTCGAACGAGCCGAGCCGTTGCCCCGGCAGCTCGGGCACCCAGCGCCGCGCACCGAGCAGGCCGAAGGCGGCCAGGCCGGCGATCAGGGCGAACACGGCCTGCCAGCCGGACGCCGCCAGCATCCAACCACCGAGGAACGGCCCGAAGGCCCCACCGGCGGCGGCGATGCTCGACCACACGGCGATCGCCTGCGGGCGGCCCTCGTCGTCGAACACCTCGCTCACTGTCGCGAGCGTGGCCGGCATCATGAGCGCCGCCCCGAGCCCGCCGATCGCCCGCAGTGCGATCAGCGCGGCCACCGACCCACCGAGGGTCGCGGCGGCGTTGGCGGCGAGCAGCAGGCCGAAGCCGATGGTCAGCGCACGGCGCCGACCGATGCGATCGCCGATGGCGCCGCCTGTGAGCAGGAAGCCGGCGAAGGTGACGGCGTACGCATCGACGATCCACTGCAGATCACCGATGTCGGCATCGAACGCAGCGGCGATCTCGGCAAGGGCGACGTTGAGCGAGCTCAGCGAGACGACGAGCAGGAAGACCCCGAGGCTGCAGACCGCGAGAGCCCGCCGACGCTCCGCCGGGGCGAACCCGGCGTCGGGCGCCACGCTACGACGCGGCGAACTCGGCGCGGAGCGCCGCTTTGTCGGTTTCGTCCAGCCAGGACGCCTCGATCGCGTTGTCGCGGATCGCCACCATCTCAGCCATGTCGAGGTCGAAGGTCGCCGACATGCGTTCGTACTCGTCGGCCAGGTCGTAACGGAAGAACGTCGGGTCGTCGCTGTTGAGGGTCACGAGTGCACCCGCGGCTCGCTGGTCGACAAACGGGTGCGCCTCGAGCGACTCGACGACCCCGATCTCGACGTTCGAGCCCGGGCAGCTCGTGAGCGGGATCCGCTCGTCGACCACCCGCTTCGTCAGATCGGGCAGGTCGAGGAGCCGGGTGCCGTGATCGATGCGGTCGATTCCGGCCTCGACCATGATCGCGATGTTCTCGGCCGGGCCGTCCTCACCGCAGTGGAAGCAGGTCTTCAGACCGAGCTGCTGGGCCTCGGCGATGAGCGGCTCGAACATGTGATGGTCGAGGCCCTGCTCGGTGGAGTCCCCGCCGACGCCGATCAGCAGATCGCGGTCGAGCGACCGGGCGACCTCGAGCAACGCCATGGCCGGCCCGATGCCCTTCGGTTTGTCGACGTCGAGGATCAGCCGGGTGCGGACGCCGTGGTCGGTTTCGCCGTCGGCGATCCCGCTCACGAGGCCCTCCCACATACGGTGGAACGGCACGCCACGGTCGAGGTGGAAGCCCGGCGAGAAGAACATCTCCCGGTAGCGGGTGCCGGCCGCGGCGGCGTCCTCGGCCGCCTCGTAGGCGAGACGATGGAAGTCGGCCGGCTCGAGGAACACCGAGCACACGGTGCCGAACGCGTTGAGGAAGTCGGCGAGCGACTCGTAGGTGTAGAGGTCGTCGGGGTCGTCGACGCCGAGGGGGATCCCGTGCTTCGCTGCCAGCTCGGCGACGGTCGCAGCCCGCGCCGTGCCTTCCACGTGGCAGTGCAGCTCGACCTTCGGCAGGAGGCGGAGCGGCGAGTCGGGCGCTGCCATCAGCGGTTCGGGCATGCGGTGAACCTAGGCGGCATCGTCGGCGGCTCGGGCCGGAGAGGCGAACGGTAAGACCGAGTTCACGAGAGGCAACACCGCGGCGCTCAGAGCGCAGTGTCGATGGCGGCGAGCTCGCTCGTGAAGAAGTGTCCGGTCGGCGCGACCACCTCGGCGACGGCGCCCTCTAGCGTTGCGCCGTGCTCCGTCCCGTCCGATCGCTGCCCGCTCTGCTGTTCGTGCTGGCATCGGTCGCCTCGGCATGCGCCGGATCGGCCGATACGACGACTGAATCGGGCGCCGCGCCGGCCGAGACGACGGCGGCCGCCGCCGAAACGACCCTCGGACGGGACACCCCGGCGACCGACGAGGCGGGTGACACGACGGCGCCGCCCGAGACCTCGGCGGCACCGCAGGCCACGACCGCGCCGGCCGAGTCGACGTCGACCGAGGCCGAGCCGGCCACGACGGAGACGCCACGCGATCCCGACAGCCCGCTCAACGGCGAGTTCGCCACGATCGGTGGCACCTCGATCGACCTCGGCGACCTCCAGGGCAAGGACGTCGTCCTGTGGTTCTGGGCGC
>JAHDBV010000098.1 GCA_020630195.1 Acidimicrobiales bacterium | reverse complement strand
AGCGTCCTCAGCCTCCTCGGCTGATCCAGCACCGCCTGCTCGGCTGACCGATCCGGGTCGCCCGTGGACCACCAGGCCACGGGCGACCCCGGAACATCACACTTCGCTCCGCCGATCGCCTGATCGACGGGTCGAGACGGGTGACCTGAGGTGGTGCTCGGGCGACCCTCCCCATCGGGCCCTGCGTCTCATTGAGGCGCAGGGCCCGATCGCGTTCGGATCTCGCGGAGACTTTTGCTCATACCCCGCCGCCTTCGTGCCGATGCTGGTCATGACGGTCGCCACGGACGGTGATCGCCTCAGCGAGCACTCACCCGCACGGAAGGAACCAAGACGGGCATGCGAATCAACAACAACGTCATGGCGTTCAACGCCAGCCGGAATCTCTCCGGCACCAGCGGCCAGATCGGCAAGAGCCTCGAGAAACTCTCGTCGGGCTTCCGCATCAACCGCGCCGCCGACGACGCCGCCGGCCTCGTCATCTCCCAGAAACTCCGGGCCGAGATCGGTGGCCTCACCCAGGCCACCCGCAACGCCCAGGACGCCATCAGCCTCGTCCAGACCGCCGAAGGCGCTCTCAACGAGGTCCACAACATGCTGGGCCGCATGCGCGACCTGGCCGTCCAGGCCGCCAACGACACCAACGACGCCAACGCCCGCACGGCGATCGACGCCGAGATGGACGCCCTGCGCGACGAGATCGGCCGCATCGGTGCCGACACCACCTTCGGTGGTGAGGCGCTGTTCACCGCCACGGCGAAGGCCTTCCAGGTCGGTTCCGAAGGCAACGCCGGCAACCAGATCTCGGTCACCATCGGCACCCTCACCACGGCCGCCACCGGTGGCGCCAACATCACCGCCCTCGACGTGACCACCGCCGGTGGTGCTCGTGCGGCCATCGAGACGATCGACACCGCCATCAACGGCATCTCCACCACTCGTGGTGCGCTCGGTGCGACCCAGAACCGGCTCGAGTCGACCATCAACAACCTCCAGGTCACCACCGAGAACCTCACCGCCTCGGAGTCCCGGATCCGCGACACCGACATGGCCGCCGAGATGGTCAACTTCACCAAGAACCAGATCCTCCAGCAGGCCGGCACCTCCATGCTGGCGCAGGCCAACGCCCTCCCCCAGAGCGTCCTGTCCCTGCTCGGCTGACCGATCCGGGTCGCCCGTGGACCACCAGGCCACGGGCGACCCCGGTTCGATCATCCACTGATCGACCCGGATCGGTCTCCATCTCCCGGAGCCCTTCACCATGAGTTCGATCGACGGCCTCATCACCGGCCTCGACACCAGCAGCATCATCACCCAGCTGATGCAGCTCGAGCGTCAACCACAGACTCGTCTGCTGCAGCGGCAGGCGGTCGCGCGAGCGGCCGAGACCGAGCTGCGCGGCATGCGATCCGATGTCCAGGGCATCCGGACACTCGCCGCCGACCTGCGCCTCTCGAGTGGCTGGGATCGGTTGACCGGAACCTCCTCCGACGAGTCGGTCGAGGTCACCGCCGGCGCCGGCGGTCTCACCGGCTCGCTCACGTTCGACGTCGTCCAGACCGCCACGGCCGAGACGATCTACTCGAACGAGACGGTCGCCTCACTCAGCGACGTCGTGGCGACGGCAGGATCGGTCTTCTCCTACTCGGGCACCTCGACCCTCGGCTTCGACGGTCTGACCGGCACGGGATTCGCCGACGGATCGATCGCCTTCGAGGTCACGCAGGCGAGTGAGGGTGCCACGGCGACGGGCACCGCGCCCACCGTCCCGCTCACGGTCGACGGCACGAACGACACCCTGCAGGTGACCGTCGACGGCACGGCGCACACGCTCACGCTGACCCACGACACCTACGACACGGCCGGCGAGCTCGCCGCTGCGGTCAACAACGCCATCGGCGACAATCCGGCGCTCGCGGGAGCGCTGGGCGCCGGCGTCACCGAGAACGACGAGATCGTCCTCACCACCACCCGGGAGGGTTCGGCCGCCTCGGTCGCCGTCACCGGTGGCAGCGCCGCCGCAGCGCTCGGACTGACCGGCGCATCGGGGACGGGCACCGACGGCATCGTCAGCGTCGAGGGTGTCACGACGACCATCACGGACACCTCGGCCACCGGCTCGATCGCCCTCAACGGTGCCAGCGGCACGATCACCGCCGAGCTCACCGGTCCGCTGCGGACCGGGAACGCCACGGTGGCCCAGGTCGGGTTCGGCGGCGGCACGCTCGGCGAGGTCGTCTCGACGATCAACAGCGCCGGCGGTCTCGGCTACCAGGCCGTCGCGCTCAACACCGGCAGTGGCTACCGCCTGCAGCTGACCGCGACCGAGACCGGCGCCGACTCCTCGGTCGACCTCGACACCGCCGGGTTCACCGGCTTCACCGGGTTCACCACCCTGGTCGCGGGCCGTGATGCGGAGATCCGGCTCGACGGCGACAACCCCTACAGCATCGTCTCGTCGTCGAACACGTTCGAGGATCTGTTCCCCGGGGTCGACGTCACCGTGAGCGCCGCCACCGCGGCACCGGTCACGATCACCGTCGGGGAAGACAACGAGGCCGTCGCCGACTCGATCCAGGCGATCGTCGAGGCCGTCAACGGCTTCCTCTCCCGGGCCGACTCGGCCACGGCGGCCAACCCCGGCGGCGATCCCGGACTGCTGTTCGGGAACTCCGCCGTGCGACGCACCCGCGACGCCATGACGTCTGCGGTGACCGCCGGTGTCGACGCCAGTGCCCTCGGCTCGGCCGGCCTCGCCGGCATCACGATCACGAGAGACGGGATCCTCGAGTTCGACCGGAACGCCTTCATCGAGGCCTCCACCGAGGATCGGGACGAACTCGAACGACTCTTCCTCGCCCCTGGTGGCGCCGGCGAGCCCGGCATCCTCGATCGCATCGTCACCGCGGCCGAAGAGGCCACCGCCACCGGTTCCGGACGCCTCTGGTCCGAGGCCGAGGCGACCGCCAGCCGCATCGAGGGGTGGTCCGACCAGATCGACGCCTACGAGGTGCGATTCGAACGCCGGGAAGCGGCCCTGCGGCGTCAGTACGCCGCCCTCGAGGTCGCGCTCGGCTCGTTGTCCGAACAGCAGAACTACCTCGCGGGTCAGCTCGCGAGCCTGCCCACGCCGGGAGCCTCATGAACGCCTTCGCCCGGGCCCAGGCCGCCTACGCCTCCGACGGCCTCTCCACGACACCGACCACGAAGCTCCTCGTCCTGCTCCTCCAGCGGGCGATGCGCGATCTCGACGACGCCAAGCGGGCGATCTCGTCCGGCGAGATCGAGGCGGCCCATCGAGCGCTGGTCCACGCCCAGGACATCGTGCACGAGCTCCGACTCGCGCTGGATCCCGACGGGTTCGACGGTGGCCACGGCCTCGCCGACGTCTACGGCTACCTGGCCGATCGCCTCATCGCCGCGAACGCCTCGAAGCGGGCCGATCTCGTGGCCGAATGTGAGCTGCTGCTCGAGCCGATCGCCTCGGCCTTCGTCGACGTGGCGGCCGCCGTGCGTGAGCCCGCCGGGTTCGGAACGTCGGCGTGACCACCTGGCCCCAGGCGCTCGACGCCTACGAGCAGGCCCTCAACGAGTACGGCGAACTGCTCACCGGTGCCGCCGACGACGTCCCGAGCATCTGGGCCGAACTCGACCCGCCTGCGGTCCCGCTGCCGGAGGAACACGCCGATCGGGCCCGCTCGCTGCTGGAGCGATCGGAACTCCTCCGGGGCCAGATCGAAGCCCGCCTCGACGAGCGACCGACCGCCCCGGCACTCGACCGGCGCCGCGCGGACCGACGTCCCTCGATCCTCGACGTTTCGGCCTGATCGAACTGGGTTGATCCGACCGGCCCATCCGTGGGCCGAATGGATCATTCACCCTCGATTGATGGGCGGATCACCTTGAGTTGGGGGGTCCCGTTCCGACGGTTGGAGCGAGCACGGATGCTCACCAACCGAACGGCCCACGGAAGGGTCGACCAGCACCCGCCTCCTCCGGGAGACGGGCGCCGTCGAAGGACGCTTCCGTGTTCATCTCCGATCTCACCACCCAGACGCTCGCCCACTCGCTGCGGGGCCTCGACGCCCAACGTCAGGCGCACGAGAACAACATCGCGAACATCGAGACCCCGGGCTACCGGGCACAGGTGGTCGACTTCGCCTCGAGCCTGCGACGGGCGCTCGGGACCGGCGACCTGAGCGGCGCCGACATCGAGCGGTCGACCTCCGAGCTGCCGACCCGCCTCGACGGCAACAACGTCCGACTCGACGACGAGGTCACCCAGCTCACCCAGAACCAGCTCCACCAGCAGCTGGTCACCCAGGCGCTGAACGCCCGCTACCGCCTCCTGCGCACGTCCTGGGGTCGATGATGGAGCTCTTCCGCAGCCTCGACATCGCCTCGTCCGGGATGGACGTGCACCAGACCTGGCTCGACGCGATCGCCGACAACATCGCCAATCTCAACACCGTGTCGGCCACCGACGAGCCGGCCTTCGCCGAGCGCTTCATCGTGGCCCGCTCCCAGACGCTGAACGGCCGCCCGGGCGGTGTCCGGGTCGCCGGCACCGAGTTCGGCAACGAGCTCGGCCGCATCACCTACGACCCGGGCCACCCGCTCGCCGACGACGAGGGCTTCGTCCGGGTGCCGGACATGGACCTCGGCGACCAGATGACCAACATGTTGATGGCGCAGCGCAGCTACCAGGCCAACGTCGTCTCGTTCGAGCGGGCCCGCTCCGCCTACGAGACCGCCCTCGAGATCGGTAGCTGACATGGTCGACGCCGTCCGCCCCATCTCGCTGCCCACGATCGCCCCGACCCGGGCGATCGAGGGCACGCCGACCCGGCCCGACGCCACCAGTGGCACCGCCGCCGCCGGGTTCGGCGATGCGATCGGGTCCGCTCTCGACGCCATGTCGACCGCGGACGCCAATGCCGCCGACGCCGCCCGCGCCGCGGCCACCGGCGACGTCGCCTCCATCGGCGACTACATGATCGCCGCGACGGAAGCCCAGCTCACCACGGAACTCACCGTCGCCGTGCGTAACCGTGCCCTCGAGGCGTTCAACGACATCATGCGGATGCAGATCTGATGGCTCAGTCCCCCACCTCCCCCCGCCAGTTCGTCGACGGCCTGAGCGTGGCCCAGCGGGTGATGCTCGCCGGTGCGTTCGCCGTGACGCTGATCGCCGTCTACGGCGCCTCTCGCTTGGGTGGCAACGGCCCGATGGCACTGCTCTTCACCGACCTCGAGCCGGCCGCCGCCTCCGCCACCGTCGACGAACTCACCGCCCGGCAGATCCCCTACGAGCTCACCGACGGTGGCCGGGCCATCCGGGTCCCTGCCGACGAGGTGCTCGACCTGCGGGTCGCACTCGCCGCGTCGGGTGCCGCGGGCAGTGCCGAGGGCTGGTCGGTGCTCGACGAACAGGGACTGACCTCCTCGGCGTTCGATCAGCAGGTCGGCTACCAGCGAGCCCTCGAGGGCGAACTCGCCCGCACCATCGCGGTCATCGACGGGATCGACGCCGCGAACGTGCACCTGGTGATGCCCGAGGACGACCTCTTCAGCGGTGACGACATCCGAGCCACGGCCTCGGTGCTGCTCCAGACCAACGGCGGCTCGGTCACCAGCTCCCAGATCCAGGCCATCGTCAGCCTCGTCGCCAACTCGGTCGAGGGTCTCGCCGACGACGCCGTGTCGATCACCGACGAACGCGGTCGCCCCCTCGCCGGCGACGGTGAGACGGGCGCCGGCGGCGATGCCGGCCTCGAAGCCCGCACCGGGGTCGAACGGAACCTCGCCCGCCAGCTCGAGGAGATGCTCGTCGCCGTCGTCGGTCCCGGCAACGCCGTGGTGACCGTCTCGGCCGACATCGACCTCGACTCGAGCCAGACCACCGTCGAGGCCTACGACACCCCCGCCGACGGGGAGGCCTCGCCGATGCTGGTCCAGTCGTCCCGGGTGGAGCGGTACCGCGGCGACGGCAGCTCGGTCGACACCGGCGTGCTCGGCCCCGAAGACGACCTCATCGACGACGAGGGCAATGGCGACGAGCTCGGCGACGAGGCCGAGGCAACCGGCGACGGCAGCGGCGTCGTCTACGACCTCGACGAGAACGACGTCCAGTTCGCGATCGGTCGCACCGTGACGACCAGCGAGTCCGCTCCGGGCACGGTCACCGCCCTGTCGGTCGCCGTCGTCGTGAACGAGTCGGCCATCGACGCCGAGCGACTGCCCGACATCGAATCGATCGTCACGGCCGCCGCCGGCCTCGACCCCGAACGTGGTGACGTCCTGGCCGTGTCCCGCCTGCCCTTCGACGAGACCATCCAGGCCTCGCTGCAGGCCGCGATGACACCGGCCGAGCTCGCCGAGCCCGCCGCCGAGGGCATCGTGCCGATGCTCCGGCTCGGACTCACCGGCGCCGTCGCCGTCATCACCACCATCCTCTTCGGTGTCTTCGGCTTCCGCAGCCGCAAGCCCCGGGTCGTCGAGACCCTCCCGACCGCCGAGCTCCAGGCCGCCTCCTCGGTCTCGTCCGACGCACCGAGCATCCGGCTCGGCGCCGGCGCTCCGGTCGAGGACGGCGACGACGAAGAGGCACTGATCGAACTGATCGAGTCCCAGCCCGATGACGTCGCCGGCATGCTCCGCTCCTGGATGGCCGAGGACGCCGAGGTCGTCGGATGACGGCCACCATGAACCCGGCCGGGATCCGCAAGGCCGCCATCCTCATGCTCCGACTCGGCGTGGAGAACGCCGGGCCGTTGCTGCGTGAGCTGAAGGCCGAGGAGGTCTCCGCGATCGTCGCGGAGATGTCGGCGCTCGGCCAGGTCAACGGCTCGGTGGCCACCGAGGTCTTCACCGAGTTCGCGTCCCGGGCGAACTCGGGCGACCGCCCGCTCCCCGCCGGCGATGTCGACTACGCCCGGGAGATGCTCGAGACCCACTTCGGTGACCGGGCCGCCCGCGAACTGCTCTCGCGGATCGACGACACCGCACCGGCCGTGCCGTTCCAGTATCTCGACCCGCTCGACCCCGAGGTCGTCGCCGCATCACTCGCCGCCGAACACCCGCAGACGATCGCGGTCGTGCTCTCCCACATCGGCCCCGAAGAAGCCGCCCGCGTGCTCAACGCGCTGCCCGCCGAACTCCTGGCCGAGACCGGCGTCCGGCTCGGTCGCATGGAGAAGGTCGCCTCTGCGGCGGTCGACGCCCTCGAGCGTGGCCTGCGGGCCAAGCTCGCTCCGGTGCTCGAGCGCCGCTTCCGGGAGGCCGGCGGCGGACCGATCCTCGTCTCCCTCCTCAATCGGATGGACACCGAATCGGCCGAGGCCATCTTCGAGGCGTTGCAGTCGTCCGATCCCGAGCTGGCCAAGGAGGTGCAGGCCCTGCTGTTCGTCTTCGAGGATCTCCAGCTCCTCGACGATCGCCAGATCCAGACCCTGCTCCGCCACGTCGACGCATCCACCCTGCCCATGGCGCTCAAGGGCTCGCCCCCGTCGTTGCGGGACCACATCCTCGACAACATGTCGTCGCGGGCGAAGCAGAACCTGCTCGACGAGATGGAACTCATCGGTTCGGTCCGACTCTCCGATGTCGAGGAGGCCCGCGAGGGTGTGCTCGAGAAGGTCCGCGAACTCGAGACCAGCGGCGAGCTCGTGATCAATCGGGGAGGTGGGGACTTTGTCTCCTGACGTCTCCCGGGATCAGGTCCTCTCCGGCTCCGAGGCGGCCCGCGCCGTCGCCTGGCCGGCGGCACATGCCGTGGCGCCCCGCGCCGTCGAACTCTCGCCGGCGCTCGAGGCGACCGTCGCCGCCGAGGTCGACCGACGCATCGCCACGCTCGACCGCACCACCCGCGACGAGGCCACACGCATCGGCCTCGACGAGGGCCGTCTCGCCGCCCGCGAAGAACTCGGCGAACTGCTCGCCGCACTCGACGCGACGACCCGGGAGCTCCGGGACGACACCCGCGCCGGCCTCGACGCACTGGCCGCACGCTCCGTCGAGCTCGCGCTCGAGATCGCCGATGCCATCCTCGAGTGCCGGACCGAGCACACCGACGCCGTCCTCGTTCCCGTGCAGGCCGTGCTGGCCGAACTCGCCGATCAGGCGGAGGTGCGGCTCGTCGTCCACCCCGACGACGCCGACCTCGTCCGGGCGAGCGCCTCGACGTCGGTCACCGTCGTCGCCGACGCATCGGTGCGTCGCGGCGACTGCCGGGCCGAGTCATCCAGCCGACTCGCCACCGACGGCGTCTTCGAGCGCCTCGACCGCATCCGGGAGGCGGTGTGTTGACGCTCCCCTCCGGCGACACCGTCGACCTCACCCGGCTGTGTGCGCCCGTCGTCGCCGGCCGCCTCCGTGAGGTGACCGGCGGCCATGCCGTGGTCCACGGACTCGACGTCGCCGTCGGCGACGTCGTCCGCATCGGGGACGATCGACGCGCCGAGGTCATCGCGACCACCCACGACCACGCGACCGTCATGCCGTTCGACGCCCTCGACGGTGTGGTGCCCGGCACGGCCGTCCGCCATGCCACGGCTCGTCGGATCCCCGTCGGCGACGAACTCCTCGGCCGGGTCCTCGACGGCACCGGTCGCCCCATCGACGACGGCCCCTCGATCCGACATCTCGAGCGGGTCGACCTCACCGCCGAGGCGCCCGACCCGCTCGCCCGCCCGCTCGTCGACACGGCCATGACCAGTGGCGTGCGGGCCATCGACACGATGCTCCCACTCGCCCGCGGCCAGCGGACCGGGATCTTCGCCGGCTCCGGCGTGGGCAAGTCGAGCCTGCTCTCGATGCTGATCCGGGGCACCGACGCCCCGGTCCGGGTGCTCGCCCTGATCGGTGAACGTGGACGGGAGGTCCGGGAGTTCATCGACCGTGATCTCGGCCCCGAGGGTCTTGCCAACACCGTGGTGCTCGTCGCCACCGCCGACCAGCCCGCCATCGTGCGCCGACGCACCGCCTTCGTCGCCACCCGGATCGCCGAGTGGTTCCGCGACACCGGACGCGACGTGCTGCTCCTGATGGACTCGGTGACCCGCTTCTGCATGGCCCATCGTGAGATCGGCCTCGCCGCAGGTGAGCTCCCGACCTCCCGCGGCTACCCACCCACGACGATCGCGATGTTGTCCGGCCTGCTCGAGCGTGCCGGGACCTCGCCCCGGGGGTCGATCACGGGGGTGTACACCGTGCTCGTCGAAGGTGATGACACCAACGAGCCCGTGGCCGACACCGCCCGGTCCTTGCTCGACGGGCACATCGTGTTGTCACGCGATCTCGCCCAGGCCGGCCACTTCCCCGCCATCGACGTGCTCGCGAGTGCGAGCCGCGTCGCCGGCGCCGTGACCACACCCGACGATGCCCGGGTCGTCGCCGAGGCCCGCCGACTGCTGGCGCTCGAACACGAACACCGCGACCTCGTGCGGATCGGCGCCCATGTTCCCGGTCAGGACCCGGAACTCGACCGTGCCCTGCGGGTCGCCCCCGCCCTCCGCGGGGTGCTCCGCCAGGATCTCCACGGCCCGGCCGACCGTCGGAGCAGCTTCGACGCCATCAGCGGCGCCCTTCGTGTGGGAGACCTGGCATGAGCCGCCTCGCCCGCCTCGTGGTGGCCACGACGACGATCGCGGAGGCGACCGACGCGGCCCTCCACCGGGCACAGCACGACCTCCGCACCGCCGAGGCCCGCCGGGACACCCCGCCGCCGGCCTCCGGCACCGCGGCCGGTCTCCGCTCGGCTCGCCACCTCACCGAGGGTGCGCTGGTGAGCCACGACCGTCGTTTCGAGACCCTCCGACGCGACGTCGAGGCGCTGGCCCACGACGCCCGCATGGCGTGGCGGCGCGTCGAGCAGATCACCGCACTCGTCGACGCGGAACGAGGGCGAGCCCGTCGAGCCGCGGCTCGACGCGACGCCAACGACCTCGACGACCTCGTCGCCGCCCGTCTCGCAGGAGCACGCCCGTGAGCACCTTCGCCGTCGAATCCATCCAGGAGCGTGTGGACCGCCTCGAACAGCGGTTCACCTCGGCCACCGAGGCCGCCCCACGAACCGATCTGTTCCAGCGGGAGCTGGCCCGGCTCGGCGGCGCCTCGGGTGCCACGCCGCTCGGCGCAGCGAACGCCGTCGACCTGCGCGGCCTCACCGCCACCGCGACCCCGCTCACCGCTGGCGTCGGCCTGCCCACCGTCGTGGCGGGTGGCGCCCACCCGGCAGCCTCCACCGCCATCGGCGCGGCGATGGCCAACCGTGGGGTGCCCTACCTGTGGGGCGGCACCGATGCCGTGCACGGCTTCGACTGCTCCGGACTCGTCCAGCACGCCTACCGGATGGCCGGTGTCGAACTCCCCCGGGTCAGTCGCGATCAGGCCCGCATGGGGGTCGAGGTCCCGTCGCTCGACCAGGCACAGCCGGGCGATCTCGTCGCCTTCGGCCAGCCCACCGTGAACCACATCGGCATCTATGTCGGCAACGGCCAGATGATCCACGCGCCCCGCACCGGCGAGGTCGTGCAGGTCGAGGACATCGACCGCCCCATCGCCACCATCCGCCGCGTGGTGGCGCCCTCGGGTGCCGGGGCCGTCGGTCTCGCATCCGGGTTCGCCGCCGCCCCCACCACGGGTAGCGCCGGGCCCGTCTCGCCCGCCTCGCTCCAGCCGCTGTTCGAGGCCGCCGGGGCCCGCCATGGCATCGACCCGGGGCTGCTGGCCGCCGTCGCGAAGACCGAATCGGCGTTCGATCCCAACGCCGTGAGCCCCGCCGGCGCCCAGGGCCTGATGCAGTTCATGCCCGGCACCGCCGCCCAGTTCGGGGTCGACCCGTTCGATCCGGCGTCGTCGATCGACGGCGCCGCCCGTTATCTCCGTCAGCTGCTCGACGACTTCGGCTCGGTCGAGCTCGCCCTCGCCGGGTACAACGCCGGGCCCGGCAACGTCCGCAAGTACGGCGGTGTGCCGCCGTTCGCGGAGACCCAGGCCTATGTCCGCAAGGTGACCTCGGCGTGGAGGGGCGCATGACCCCGATCCAGGTGCTCCCGATGACGCCGGCACCCGCCCCGACAGCCGCGGGCGTCGTCGCATCCCGCCCGTCGACCGGCGCGGCGTTCGACGACGTGCTCGACGCGGCCCGCCGGATGCTCGACAGCGACACCTCGGACGCGAACGAGGACACCGCCGACGATCGCGAAGGCGAGGCGCCCGCCGTCGTGTCGACGCCCGTCGGCGACGATCGGCTGCCGGCCCGGCCCGACGCGTCGGCCACCCTCGCCGAGGTCGGGGTCGCCACCGACGCCGACGTCCCGGCCGAACAGACGAACGCCGACCTCCCGGTCACCTCGGACGAATCGACCAAGCACCTCCACCCGACGGCGAGCGACCCGCAGATCTCCGACACGGACGCCGAACCGGCGGAGAGCGAGACCGCGACGCCGGACGCCGGACCGGTCGGGTCCACGGCCGTGCCGGCGGCGATGACCACGTCGGCTCCGATCGGTGACATCGCCGACGCAGCACCCGAGGTCGACCCCACCACGGTCACGGGCGACGAGCCGACGGTCCCGCAGCCCGACGGCGTGTCCATCGACCTCGGCGTCGCAACCGACACCGCCACGATCGACGTCGACGGCCGCGAGGGCGCCGCCGAACCCACGTCCACGATGACCTCGCCCGGCGACTCGGCACCAATCACGGCGCCGACGGTCGACACCGGGACCGCTCCGGCGATCCCGATCACCGTCGAGGCGGCCACCACCGAACCGGGCACGACCGAGGTCGCCGAACGCCCGACCGATCGGGTCGACCCCGCCGATCTCGGCGCCGCTCCCGATGCCGGTGACGGCACCGCACGGGACGCCGGCACCACCACCGCTGACGCGCTCACCGAGACCGACCGCTCCCCGCTCGACGATGCCGACCCGGCCCGCCCCACGGGCTCGAGGGCGGACGCGACCGAGGGCGAGACCGCTCCGGCGACCGACGCCTCGCCCGACTCGGCCGAGCCCGCGCCGACGGTCGCCCGCACGACGATCCCGACCACGGAGCCCGCCAGCGGCCAGCCCCGCACGGTCGATCGGGTGACCACCGGTGAGGGCCCGGCCGCCGCACCCACACCCTCCCCCGTGGAGGCCGTCGCCGAGCAACTCGCCGACGCCCTCCGGCCCGCGATGACGGCGCTGCGAACCCGCGGCGACGGCACCCAGGATCTGCGTCTCGAGGTCCGCACCGCCGAGGGCACGATCGGCGTCGAGCTGCGTCGTGACGGCGACGAGATCCGGGTCGTGCTCAGTGGCGAGTCGGGCGAGGCGATGAGCCGACTCGGCGCCGAGCGTGACCGGCTCGCGGCCGACCTCCGTCGAGCCGGCCTCCACCTCGGCGGCCTCGACGTCACCACCGACGACCGATCCGAGACCCCGTTCGACGACGACCGATCACCATCCACGAGCGCTGTCGGCGACGACCATCACCACGACGGCACCGCCGCGGTCGCCTTCGCCGCCCCGACCCCACGCCGAGCCTCCGGACTCGACGTCGACCTCTGAGGACCGACCCATGACCAACATCGTCAGCGCCGTCGCCGGCGCCACCGTCGATCCGACCCAGCTCTACGGCGTGCCGAACACCGGCGCCGAGGACAACACGACCATCGACCAGGACGCCTTCCTGAAGCTGCTCGTGGCCCAGCTCCGGTTCCAGGATCCGCTCGATCCCAGCTCGAGCGAGGAGTTCATCTCCACCACCGCCCAGTTCACCACCGTCGAGCAGCTCACCAAGCTCACCGAGCAGGGCGAAGCCGCGGCCACCCAGACCGCCCTCAACACCGCGAGCGCCCTCGTCGGTCGGGAGGTCACCGTGCTCGACGTGACCGGCCTGCCGGTCACGACGACGGTGCAGCAGGCACAGATCCTCGGTGGCGAGGTCGTCCTCGCCACCGACCTCGGGGCCATCGGCCTCACCCAGATCATCGGCATCGGTTCCGTGGAACCGGTGTCGGACACGCCGACGTCCGATCCGGACGGCGGCGAGGAGGAGGTGGCGGCCACGTCCGACACCTCCGACACCGGCGGAGCCGGTGACACCGAGACGTCCGAGGTGGTGGCCGCTCAGGCCGACGCCACGGACGGTGCGGAAACCGCCGGCGGAGCCGGCGTCGATTCGACCACAGCGGACGGATCGAGCACGGCGGACAACGCGAAGGAGTCATCGACATGATCCGTTCCATGTATGCGGCGGTGACCGGCCTGCGATCCCATCAGACGATGATGGACGTG
>JAHDBV010000020.1 GCA_020630195.1 Acidimicrobiales bacterium | reverse complement strand
TCGTGGCACCCATCGGCACCACAGATCGCATGTCACCTACTCCTGCAGCAGTCCCGGCGGTCGTCATCGACGCGTTCAGCCGCCGTGTGATCGGCTGGTCGATCGCGGACCACATGCGCGCCGAACTCGTCGCCGACGCCCTTCAGATGGCCACCTGGCGACGCCAACCCACACCAGGCGGAGTGGCACATTCTGACCACGGAGCCCAATACGGATCATGGCTCTTCGGGCAACGACTCCGCGACGCCGGCCTACTCGGATCGATGGGATCGATCGGCGACGCCTACGACAACTCCGTCGCCGAGGCCTTCTTCTCGATCATCCAACGCGAACTCTTCGATCAACACCAATGGGCCGACCAAGACCAGCTCTCCGCCGCGATCTTCGAATGGATCGAATGCTGGTACAACACCGACCGCCGCCACAGCTACTGCAACTACCTCAGCCCCCTCGACTACGAGACCGCCCACGCGGCATGATCACACAACCACCCCGTCCGTGAAACCGGGGGACCTCCACCTGGGCCTGATCTTGCTCTTCGCTAGGTCGCATCGTCTAGCGCTGGGTGTCGTGGCGGAAGAGGATGGCTTCGATGATGCTGCGGATGGCCTGTTGGTCGGTTTCGTGCGCTGCGGTGGTGATTGTCCTGGCGGCGTGTGGCGGGGATGACTCCGGCCGAGTTGATCCGCTGGATGTCGGGGCCTTCGATGTTGTTGCGGGGGCTCTGAACGGGTCGAGTGCGGTCGTCGAGGAGGCGCGTCCGATTGAGGATCCGCTGACGTATGGGCGTGCTGGTCGGATTGAGGGAGCTGCTTGCTCGAGGGAGGACGGATTCGAGTGTGTCCTTCGTCGTCTGGGTGACGACGGTGCGATGAGCGGCGTGTCGCAGAACGCTGGAGACGTTGTCTACGGTCGCTTTGTTGCTGGGGGTGCGTCGTGTTTCGTGACTCTGAGGCGGCTTCCGGACGTAGAGAGTCCGAGCGACTGGGTTGTCTATGTGGGATGCCGGCAGGAGCCGCTGCCCTGAGTCAACGACGTGACCAACGAGCTCCGGTCCCTAAGGGAGTGGATGCCGCTTCGGCCTGCGACGAGCACGTCGTTGGAGGCGGAAGATGAGTAGTGCTCGAGTGGAGGAGCTCGTGTCCCGGCTGGTGCGTGAGGCCGACCGAGCTGAGCTACGACGGTGACACGGTCGTCCATTCCCCGAGGGGCCAGCTCATGACCTTCCTCATCGCAAAGGGCGGAGGCATTCTGCTCCTCTTTGGCTCTGCGGCTCTTCTCGGCGGGGCTTCGGGTCTCGCTGCGGGAGGCACAGCGAGGTTCGTGAGTCTCGTGTCCGCCATCGCAGTGTTCGCCCTTGGCTACCGCTGCATTCGAATGGGCACCGTTCGCGCTGGTGATCAGTTGACGATTCGCTCGCTGCTTCGGACCCGGAGATTCCCGGTCGAGAGTGTTCGTGCAGTTTCCGTTGTGCCGTTCTTGCCGGTCCAGGGAGGCGATGCATTCGCGGTCTACAGGGACGATGGGTCGTTCCTGGTGTGGTCGGACTGGCCGCGTTGGGGTGAGAGTCCGTCGTCTGAGGCGGCGCGGTACCGGCGGTCGCTCGGCGTCTGAACACTCTTGGGGCGGCGCACCGCACGGAGTCGCCCCATGACGACCGTGCGATGAATGCCGAACTGCCTGATCGTGGCTCCCTCTGCTCGGCGGCGTGTTCATCCCTGGGCTCCGTAAGAGGCAAATCGATCTTGGAAGGGCCATCGGGGTCGCATCTTGGCCCCTATCACTACTTGTGAGTCGCACTGCATGTCAGCTCACAGTGAGTCATCAACCGGATGTTTCAGACGTGTGACAAAATTGGATGCTGGGCATGTAAGGCGGCGTAGACGTGGGACGTTCGTCCTGGGTCGGAGGATCCGTGTCCCGGTGGGCTAAAGGGCCGGGGTGTGGTGTGTCGATCTGGGTTGCGGGACCCAGCTCTCTCGGGGGTTGGGCTTCGTTCGGAGTTCGTCTCGACGAGGGGTGTTGTCGTGTCGCGTTGGCTTGTTCGTCTGTTGTTGGCGTTCGTGATGTTGCTCGGGGTTGTGTCGCCGGTTGGTGCACAGGAGCGAGTGGACGCGTCCGAGGAAACGCTGGAGGACAAGCCGGCGGAGCCGGGGGAGGTGCCGGCTGATGAGCGGGCCGCCGTGCCTCCGGTGTTCGAGAGCGGTAGCGACGTTCCTGCACCGTTCGGTGTCGGGGTACCGGGGGTCGATGGGCTCGTGCTCGAGGGTCCGCAGGCGCCGATTGATGTGACGGGCCGGTCGGCGGCTCCGGTTGCATCGGCGGATCCGGTCGAGCTGCGGAACGGCGATGTTGCTCCGGGTGAGGCTCCGGTGTTCAAGCCGATCGAGGAGCGATCGGGTTCGGTTGGGCTGGAGGTGGCCCGGTCGACGGTTCCAGGGGTTCCGGTCGAGTTGGTCGTGCCGGAGGTCGATCGTGGGCGTGGTCGTGAGGTGCGGTTGTCGACGCCGGCGCCGGCGGTGACGTCGTCGTTGTCGCCGTTGGGTGTGGCGTTCCAGGTGGAGCTGGCGGGCCTTGGCGGTGTTCCGGCGCAGGCGCGGGGTCTGGACTTGCCGACACGGCGTGGGCCTGGTGGTGAGGAGATCACCGATCTGGGTGGCTCAACGGGCTGGTTTGTCGAGGTCGACCTCGATGCGTTGCCGTCGGAGGCGTTGACGCTGGTGCAGGATCGTCTCGAGATCGTGTTCCACACCGGTTGTGATGCGAAGGGTGTGTGCCGCACCGTCGAGTCGTTGCCGTCCGATGTCGACGCGGAGAACGGCGTCGTGCGGGCGGAGCTGCCGCGGAACGTGTTGAACCTGGTTGGCGGGTCGGAAGCGAAGGGTGTCGCCGTCCCCGGAGTCGGGCGTGGTGCGGGTGGCTCTGCGATCGGTGTGATGCCGCTGTCGTCGCTGGTTGCGATGTTCCAGGGCTCGCAGAACTCGTACTTCTCGGTGAACACGACGACGTCGGGCGCCCAAGGGAACTACTCGGCGACGTCGTTGGCGTCGTTGTCGTCCTGGCAGGTGGGCACCTCGACGGGGCATTTCGAGACGTCGTTCCAGGTAGCGATGCCGCCGTCGGTCGGTCCGGTCCCGGCGGTTGGTCTGTCGTACTCGTCGGGGACCGTGGACGGGATGAACACGGTGTCGAACAATCAGTCGGGCCTGGTCGGCCTCGGCTGGAACCTGTCGATGCCGGTGATCACCCGAGCGACGCGGCCGTGTACGAACAACGACGCGGGTGGTTCGTACAACGACAATCTCTGCTTCGCCGTGGGTGAGCACGACGGGTTCTCGTTGTCGATGGACGGCGTCGGTGGCCGGCTGGTCCGCACGTCGGCATCGGCCGATGAGCACCCGAACTATCCGCCGGGGTCGGGCATCACGTTCCACACTTACGTGCTCGAGTCGATGAACGACATGCGGATCTGGAAGGTCCAGGCGCCGGATCTTCCCGATGATCAGGGCAACCCTGGCGTGTTGAACTCGTGGTGGGAGATCACCACCGGTGATGGCACGTTGCATGTGTTCGGCCGCGACCTCGTCATGAAGCCGACGACCGCCACGACCGAGCCCCCGTTGAGGGAGGATCGGGGTGTTCACGCCGAGCCGGCGGCCAGCCTCGAGCGGCTCGATTCGAACTTGACGGCGTGGATGTACATCCCGGGATACGCCCACGCCACGGAGTGCGTGACGGGCACGAACCTCTGCGAGGTCGTGACGGCGTGGCATCTCGATCAGTCGATCGACACGAGCGGCAACATGTCGATCCGTCGGTACTGGTCGCAGGGGAACTTCTACAAGGCCAAGCACGGATCGACCGACAGCCATCGGAGTTACGTGCGGGCCGTGCATCCGATGTCGTGGGACTATGGGATGACGTTCGGTGATCAGCTGATTCCCGAGGCGTCGCACAGTTCGGCGCCGCAGCGGGTCCGGTTCGAGTACGCGTTCCGTAACGAGATCGGCGGAGCCGGCGACACCTGGTACGACACCCCGACGGATCTGTTGTGTGGGTCGTCGGGGTGTACGAAGACGTCGCCGTCGTACTTCACCGAGTACGCGATCGTGCAGTTCCGGACGTTCGCCGGATCGATGGCCAGCCGTTATGCGCTGACCTACACCTGGCCGCAGTCCTCGGATTCGCTTGATGGTCGGAAGCTGTTCTTGGAGTCGATTCAGCAGCAGTCGGGTTCGGGGTTGAACATGCCGCCGGTGTCGTATGACCTGGTGATGCTGGGGAATCGGGTGAACCATCCGAGCGGGGTGCCGGAGATGCAGATGCCCCGGATCGACACGGTCACGACCGAGTTCGGTGGTGTGACGTCGGTGAACTACGGGCAGTCGCATGCGCCGACGACGTCGGGTGCGTGCAACAAGAACGGGCCGACGACGCTGATCCGGATGCCGTGCGACATGTTCCCGTCGTATGACGCCCACACCGGCGCTGGTGGCTGGGTGTTGTGGAACAAGTGGAAGACGCTGTCGGTGACCCAGGACGCCCGGGTCGGTGGTTCGGCGAACCAGACGATGACGTACAGCTACATCGATGCGCCGTCGTGGGCGTACTCGGAGTCGTGGGGGCACAACGGGCAGGCGGCGTCGCAGTGCGCGACGGGGTACGGCTGTAACCACTGGAACGACTACCGCGGGCATCAGCGGGTGGCGGTGACCGATGCAGACGGCAACCGGACCGAGCACTTCTTCATCACCGGGATGGCCGAGGATCGTTGGAACCAGAACGCTCAGTCGGGGACGGTGGCGTCGAACACGGGCGGCACCACCGCCCCGGAGTACGCGCTCGATCCGAACGGGCACTGGCGGTACAACACGATCGCCCACCGAGGCCGTTCCCTCGGCACTCGCCAGGAGACCGATACCGGGGCGTTGAAGTTCCATGATCTGCGGCTGACGGTCACGGCGACCGTGTCGGCGCAGACCTCGTGGCCGACCGTGTACCGGGTCACGCAGGAGAACTCGTACCCGGTCGTGTGGGACCTGGTTGCGGCCCAGATCGACACGCGACGGCGGGTCATCACCTACTACGACCACCGAACCCGGATCTCCCGTGTCCGCGACGACGGCGACTGGACCTCGGCCCAGTCGTGGAACACCGGCGACGAACGATCGACGTGTTACTACTACTCGGAGAACGAACCGGATTGGATCGTGTCGTTGCCCCACACCGTGGCGACGACGGACTCCGAAGCGTGTTCGGCGTGGGGGAACTGGACCACGGCGACGGTCTACAACTACGACGGCGGCGCCTTCCAGGTCGCCCCGACCCAGGGCCGTGTGACACAGCAGCTCACCCAGATCCGACGGTCCGGGTCGAGCCCGGTCTGGCAGACAACCAACTTCAGCCACAACACCCGCGGGCAGGTCCTGAGCGAGACGAACGCCAACATCTCGGGTGCGACGACGACGTACACCTACGACGCCACTCGGCATTGGTTGGCCACCACCGATGGCCCGTTGCCGGGCACGGATGACAAGACGACGTTCATCGTCGACCCCCGCTGGGGTGTGCAGACCCAGATCCAGGCGCCGAACTCGCAGACGACGAACCTGACCTACGACGGTTTGGGTCGGCTGCTCACGGTCACGTTGCCGGGTGCACCGAAGGCGTCGTATGAGTTCACCTACACGATCAACCAGACAGGGAACCCGTCACGGGTCGCGACGGAGACGCTGCGGAACCCGGGTGGGGCGAACGAGTACATCCAGACCTTCGAGTTCCTCGACGGGTTCGCCCGGTCGATTCAGACTCGTCAGGCCCCGGCCAACGGGACGGGCGCGATCGTGACGTCGCAGTTCTACGACGACATCGGGCAGGTCCGGGCCGTGTCGGCCCCGTTCTTGATGACCGCTGGGCCCGGGGTCTACGAGTCGCATGGATGGGGAGGGCTCGCCCGCACCGTCTACAGCTACGACACGCTCGGCACGACGACCACCGAGGTGAAGAACGCCTCGGGGACCCAGGCGACCTCGAGTGTCGCGGTGAGGGGCAACCAGACCACCGTCACCGACGTGAACGGTGAGACCACGGTCACCACGGTCGACACGTTCGGCCGCACGTCCCTGGTGGTCGACGCCAACGGCGGCGACACCGAATACACGTACAACACGCGGGACGATCTGCTGACGATCACCGATCCCCAGAACAACGTGATCGAGAACACCTACGCGAACTGGGAGCTTCAGCCAACCGAGCTCGACGACCCCGACCTCGGTGTCGTGTTGTACGAGTACGACAGTGCTGGCCGGCTCGATCGGCAGCGGGATGGGAGGTTGCAGTGGCTCGACGTCAACTACGACGTGCTGTCACGGCCGACCTCGTTGACGCACAACGGGGCCACCGTGTCCACCTGGGACTACGACCCGGCCGGTGCTGTCGGTTTGCTCGAGTCGTCGACCCACTACAACCGGGTCGGTTCGGCCAGCAACGGCATCGTGACGAAGTCTTACACCTACGACAGCCGGCTCCGGCCGACCAACATCGAGTGGGACATCGCCGGGTTCGTCGATGACATCGGATACGCCTACCGGGAGTCGGGTGCGCTCGACACGGTCACCTACCCGGATGGGACACAGTCGTCGTATGGCTACGACGCGCTGGAGCGGCCGACGACGCTGACCTACGACGGTGACACGGTCGTGCGGGGTGTCACGTACAACGTGCGTGGGCAGGTCGCGAACCTGTTGCGTGGCCTGCCGGACTGGACCGGTGGGAACGAGGCGTCGCTCGACACGGCCTACACCTACGAGGACTGGTCCGGCCGGATCGTCACGGCTGCGACGACCGGTCATCAACCGAATGCTGGTGTGTCGGGGTCGATCGTCCGGATGTACGCCGCGGTCCTCGATCGGGGGACGGATGCGGGTGAGACCCGATCGATGCTGGTGGCTATGGGTATTGGTTGACCCAGTATCAGCACGGTTATCCGTTGGCGAACATCGCGCACGCGTTCTACAGCTCGACCGAAGCGGTTGGCTGGTTGTCGTCCTATGTCGACACCCACACGGGTTCGACGCTGGATGCGTCACCGTCGGGCTCGGAAGCGGATTTCGTGAACTGGGCGTATGACCACATCCTCGACCGTGGCCCGGGTGGCCGGTCGGTGTCGTACTGGGTCGGCCTGCTGAATGGCGGTGGTTGGTCTCGGGCGCAGGTGATCGCGTTCTTCTCCGAGCACTCGAGCGCTCGGGCGAACCCGGACATGGAGTCGTCGACGGCGCCGGTTGCGCCGACGGCGTCGACCACCGACATCCCGGTTGACTACACCTACACCTGGGACGACGTCGGCAACCTGACGTCGTTGCGGGAGACGTCGTATGCGTTGGATCAGACCCAGTGCTACGGCTACGACAACCTGCATCGCCTGACCGACGGCTACACCCGCAGCGACGGCAACTGTGCCGGTGGGTATCAGGCGGTCGGTCCGGATCCGTACAACGTCGACTACTCGTACGACTCGATCGGGAACATCACCGCCGCCACCGGCACCAACACCCCCGGCGGTGGTTACAGCTATGCGGGTTCGGGCGGGCCGCATGCGGTGAACACTGCGGGCTCGGGGTATTCGTTCGGGTACGACAACGCGGGGAACATGACGAGCCGGGTGACGCCGTCCGGGACGCAAACCCTGACGTATGACACTCAGAACCGGCTGGTCGGGATCAGCGGGGCCGGGCCGGATCTGGATGCGTTGTACGACGCGCACGGTGTCCGGGTGAAGCGGACCCTCGGCAGCGACGTCACGTACTACCTGACCGATGGGTACGAGACCGACGGCGCATCCAGCGACACCGTGCACCACACCATCGGCGGCACGAACGTCGGGGCGACGGTGAACGGTGTGCTCCACGTCGGAGCGTCAGATCATCTGGGTTCCGGGAACTTCACCCGCAGCGAGTCGGGGGCGGCGGCTCGGAACCGGTACCAGCCGTACGGGCAGCGACGCGGCGCATCGGCGAACACGTTGCCGACCGACATCACCTTCACCGGCCAAACCGACGACCGCGGCACCGGCCTGATCGACTACAACGCCCGCCACTACGACCCCATCGTCGGCCGCTTCATCATGGCCGATCCGGTGCTAGGCGGCCCTGACCGGTACACGTACGTCCAAGGTCGACCGACGATCTTGACTGATCCGTCCGGACACCTCCCAGGTCAGGGATCTGGTAGCCAGTCCGACCAGGTGGCCTACCTGAATAAGGTGACGAAGCACTGTCTCCAGAACGGTGACGGAGCCGGAACGTCAGGCACTGCGCGTCAGAATGGCTGCTTCGGTTCAAGGACGCTCCGAACGCGCGGATACCTCGGCCCAGACGAGGCCAACTCCGGGTGCCTCGCCTCCGGCGGAAGGACGGGTTGCCGGGGGGACGAGGCCAGAGTTCATGCCGATCTACTCTGCAGTGCGAATGGACTTTCGTGCAGCGACTTCGGCGACGGAATCCAGTGGGAGGTTGGGCTGAAGGTGTTCAATAGAACGATCCTCCGTACCGACTTCCTCGTGTACGACGCGAGCGACGGAGAGTGGGTTCTCTTCGAGCTGAAGGTGGCTGACGGCCTCCGTGAAACGGCTCAGCAGGCCGTAGCGGGGAAGATCCAGGTTGAGGCCTATGAGGACTTGCTCAATGCTATTGGCGTTCCGACACGGCTCGGGTCGGCCGACGACTTCGAGGAGATCTTTGGTGGGTCACGCTGGGCCGAGTTGTTCGGCGTCACGGGTGTCCAGTCCCATGGGAGAGCAACGGTTCTGGCCACTGACGGGGTGATCCTGGCGATTTCGGAGCGGACCGGGCGTCCACCAAGCGTCCCGCTCCCTGTTGGCCTGCTCGAGGAGGTGCCCGACGTAGCGGCTACCTTCGGCGCAGCCATAGCAGGCCTAGGGGCTATTGGATTGCTCTACGGGGGTCCGCATGGCCAGCCTCGGTAGAATTCTGGTGGTGGTTGGCCTATTGGTCGGGGCGTGTGGATGGAGAGACGTCGTGACGGAGCAAGCTGCAGCGGACCCGTATCCGGATTTCGATCTTCGAGCTCGCACCTTGGTTTGGGGTGATGGCATCGAGCGAACGGATCTGTCGCTGCTCGGTGGGGTCAACGTGACGCGGCCTGACACCGCTGACTTGCTCGCCACGCGGATGGCCTGCGGGAGCGTCGAGGTGGCGGGCAGAGGCGATCAGTTCTTCGGCGTCGACATCCTGCGAGTCACCATCGTTCGTCCGGGTGAGTTCGAGTGGACGTTGTTCGCCGATGCACCGCTTCAGGATGCGCTGCTCGACGAGGTGGAACGCTCGTTCGGGCCGGACGTGCGCGACTGCGTTGGTCGTCTTCTTCCGGACCGAGCGGAAGCACCGCAGGAGCGAGGCTCCGGTCTGCTGGAGTCGGCGAGGTTCGTCCGGGTGCTCGTTGAGTTGGGCGAGGATCCGGTCGCGGAAGGCGAGGCGTCTGACGGCCTCCCGTTCGTCACCGAGCTGGTGCGAGGGGGCTGGCGGCTCGAGTTCGTGGTCGACCTGGCGAGCGGGGAGGTCGTTGGCTGGCCCGACGGCGGATCGGGTGGGTTCTTGTCGGTGAAGGTGGCGGACCTGGGTGTGTACGAACTCCTCGACGAGAACGGATCGCTCGTCGCCTCGCATCGTGGCTACGTGCCACACGGTGTGGTGCCGGGGGAGTTCGGTGACTACATCCGTTTCGAGATCGCGGGAGACGGTGTCGTCATCGGGTGGCCGATGGAGGTCGATTTGAGCGAGTTCGGAGCCTCGGACTGAGCGGTCTGTGGCGTCCGACGTACATCGGTGACGGCGTGATGTGTGTTCGCTTCTTCGAGGCGATCGCTGCTTCCGGGGGAGGTTGGTCCGTCGACGTGATCTCGGCCGTGCCTTCGGCCGCCGGCACCTAGCTCCGCCGAGAATTGCTGGCACGCACGTCATGGACTCCAATCGGGGGCTCGGCTGTTGTTCTCAACTGAATGGAGCACCTGTCCGGTCACGATGAAACCCCATTCTTCGACGCGGTCCTCGTTGTTTGCTCTGGCGTTCCTCGCCGCGGGGTGTTCGGCGGAGGTCGTTGCGGGGATGGAAGAGCCTGAGTCGTGTGACTTCGAGGCGTGGGCGGCGCCGCTGACATCGTGGTGCGAGGGGCTGGATGGCGAGGGAAGCGCGTTCGGGCTTGGGGGCGGGATGCGTCGGTTCGGTGATCCTTCGTCTGAGCCGGGATCCGGGGTCGTGTTGTTCGGGATGCACATGGCCGAACCGGTGAGGAGTGTCGAGGGTGATGGGTTGCTCGACGCGCAGGTGCTCGGGAACGTGGTTGCGCTGCGGTTTGATGCGCTGGTGGCGAGTGAGTTTCTGGTTGAGACCCTCGATGGTTCTCGCCATGTCTGTCCTCTTCAGGCACGGACGGAGTGCCGCGAAGTCGAGTGACCGTGGGATCCCAACGTTGATGACAGAATTGGGCTCTTCCATGGCGAGTGAGACGCAGATTCAGTCCGGTTGGACAGGGTTCGGGATGAGTGTGATCGCGCTTCGGCTCGTTGGTTTGGGCCTTCTGGCCGTCGGTCTGAGTTGGGTGGCGACGGTGACTGCGAATGGCTTGGTCGCTGTCGCTGCGGGTGTCCCGACGGTGATTCTCGGGCTGTTCTGCGTGAAGGTTGCTGTGGCATCGGACGGGGAGGTGATTCGGGTGAGGAACGTGGTGAGGTCCCATGACATCCAGATCTCTGACATCGAGCGAGTCGGGGTGGGTTCCTACGGCCCGTTCGGCGCCGTGTTGCGTCTTGTGCTCTTCTCAGGAGATGAGGTCAAGGTGGCTGCAGCGGGGGTTCAGTGGCTCGGGAAGCTTGAGATCGCCGATCGGATCGATCGGCTGCAGTTGCCGAGGGACGACAGACCGAGCTGGTAAACCCGTCCATGCGCAGTCGCGGAAGTGACGTGTGGTTCTTCAGCTCCCTCGTGGACGACCCAGCTCTGGTCCGTCACTTCCAGTCCATGTTCACCGATGGGTGATGGTCAGGTTCCGTCGTACGCACTCGGGTCGCCCGGCAACGAAGGAGCAGGTGTTGAGTGACATCGCTGCGCAAATCTGGCTGGCTCACGGGCGGAGCGAAGAATGGTCTGTGACGTCGGCAAGCTTGGTTGCCTGGAACGTTTCAACGGCGTTGGGATTGCGTCGGAACTGGGATCCAGAGGCGGGTGAGAGTTGGATCTTGTTCGCCCGGGAGGCGGGCGGACAGCCCCTCGCGATGCTCTGCACATCGATCCCCTTGGCTGTCTCTCGCGATGAGCTCGGGGTCGACTGGCCCTACCCCGTCGTAGCCGCGACAGTCGTGGGGGCGTGGGAAGACGAACTGTTGTCCATTCAGGCCGGCGGTGATCTGATCACGGACGCACTGCCTGGACTGCGGGATCTCGTCCAGCACAGCGGGATGTCGTTCTCTCCGTCGGACCTTTGGTTCTTCACCGTCTAGTGAAGTGAGCGGTAACCCTCCTGTCGCAAGTCGTCGGGACTCTCAGACGCGTGTCGGGGCGCCCGGTGTGTTGCCAGTGCTGCGTTGATCTGGCGACGTGGTCGTGGCGCGGGAGCCTTCGTCGGGTTGAGGTCTGCTCGTACTGAGGGCTGGATCTCGCCGCTCGGCCAACGGGCGTGCGGCTGCTGAGGCGACTCTGTCACGTGTCGACGCCGACGCAGAGGAGCCCAAAACCCGACGAGGAGAGCACGTCGACGATTGGCTTTGGAGCATGTCGGCGAGTGGATGGCTTGGCGATGCTCCGCCCGTCTCGCTTGTTTCAGGCGGAGTCCGTGGGGGAATCTCTGCTCTCGATGGCGTCGTGGGCTGGGCGCCCGGAGCAGGACGGAACTACTTCTGATGACGGATGGTCTTGCAGCGGTGGCGCTCGCTCCCGTCACAGCGGCGATCTGTCTCGTCTTCAGCATTAGCGGTGACGACACGCTCGAAGGGAAGCGGCGCAAGGGCTTCAGCGATCCCTGGCATCTCGCTTTCGTGGGGTTTGGCGTGTGGATCGTGGCGGCTGGAAGCGCCGCGTACCCGCTGCACAAAGAGAATCGAGCAGGCAACCTGGGATTGGCAATAGCGGCGGTCATCATCGGAGCTTCTTTCTTTGGCCTGCTCGGGGAGCGTCGGTTTGAGTCATGGCGGAGCAGGTTCGCGTTCGGCGGCCCGTTCGTGATGGGGGTGATCGGCGCCGTCGTGATCCTGTTGACTCCGCCGTAGCCGCCTATCCGCATCTCCGCGCCCCCGTCACCCGTCCCAACTGACACGCATCGGGTCGTCGAGGGCCATGATGATCGGCTCCAGATCCGGCGGACCCGGAGCGGTGTAGCGGATGTCGGGGAACGGCTCCGGGCCCGGTCCACCCGGGTTGTAGAGCTGCTCGTAGCCGTCGGCGCCCGCCGGGATCTCGAGGAACGTGAGGCTGCGGGCCGCCGCCTCGTCACCGACGAGCACGATGTCGATGTAGTTGTCGCTGTCCTCGACGTAGCAGTCGTCGTAGACGATGCCGTCGCCGGCCGGTTCGCCGAGATCCGACATGCCGACGATTCGAAGCGTCCCGCCAGCGAGTTCGTAGTCGACGCCCGTCTCGGTGAGCAGGACCACCTCGCCGTCGACACCGGTGGCATGGAGGCGGAAGAAGTCGCCGAACTGGTCGGGCCGGATCCCGCGCATGCCGTCGGGGGAGAAGCCACCCGTCGTCAGGATCCGGACCTTGAAGTCGCCGCCGCCGAACAGTGCGAACTCGTCGTTCGGCAGCATCTGGGCCTCGAGGAGGCCGACACCACCCTCACCCACGGGTTCATCACCGATCCGGTTGAGCTTGGCGCCGACGAGGCTCGGACCGCGGTCGTAGGGCGACGTGTCGGTCTGCCAGGTCAGGCCGACGCCGGACTCCGGTCCGTCGGGGCCGACGAAGGTCAGCGGTGTGCCGTCGTCGACGATCTCGAGCTCGACCGGGAACAGCTGATCGGCCTCGCCGGCCCGGCCCCGATTGCCGAAGTCGCCGAACACCACGATCGTGTTGCGCTCGTTGAGCTCCCAGTTCGGCGTCATCGTCGCCGCATGGGGCACCACCTGGCTGCCGTCGTTCAGGGTGAACAGGAAGTCCTCGGGATGGACCGTCGAGGTGAGCACCGGCCACGTCGTCACGATCGGCAACCCGTCGTCGAAGTCGGTGAAGCCCTGGCTCACGAGCGTCAGACCCTGCGCCTCGACCACCGTCGACAGCGGCCCATCGGCGCCCGCGCAGTCGGGTTCGGCCCACCAGCTGCCCATGGCCTCCCGCGTCGTCTCGAGGCCCGAGTCGGGCACCCCGATGATGTTGTCGAAGCCCATCCCGGCCGAGAGGATCCGCAGTTCGGTGTCCCAGTAGTCCGCCGCGACGAGCCGATCGTCGTGGAGCTGCCGGCTCGCCGACTGGAAGAACCCGCCGAGGAAGGCCGCCGCGGCGACCACCCCACCAGCGGCGAGGGTCCCGGCCGTCCACCGCCGCGACCGCCGATGGTCGGGCGCGGTGGCGGTCTCACCGAGCAGACACCAGCCCGCCCAGGCGAGGAGCGCGATCGAGACGCCGATGAAGACAGCGGCCGCCGGTGGAAGTTCGCCGTTGGCGGCGACCCAGGCCAGGTTGACTCCGAGCACGAGCCCGGTCCCGAGCCCGCACGCCAGTGCCGCGAGCCCGGCCCGGCCCGAACGCCATGCGACGACGGCGACCCCGGCGGCGACGAGTGCGGCGAGGTTCCCCGCCACCCGTGCCGCCTCGACCCGGTCGACGAGGACGTGCACGGCGAGGTCGAGCAGATTCCAGGCGGCGACGGCGCCGAGGAGCGTGCGGGTCCGGTCGGTGGTCCAGCGATCCGTCACGCCGACACCTCCGCGCGGTCCCGCATCGAGGGCATTGCGAACCAGAGGGCGATGGCGACGAGGGGCGGGAAGATCAGGTTGCCGGCGATCGAGTTGGCGCCGCCGTCGTCGAGGAACATGTGGGCGAGGCTCCGTCCGGTGGTGAGCACCGTGAGGGCGATCAGGAAGATCCGGGATCCGCGGGATCCCTGGTACCCGTCGGTCGGGTCGGGCAGCAGATATCGCGGATCGCGCATTCGTCCTCCTGGAGCGTGGCCTCGGGGGAGTGTCGACGGCTTGATTTTCTCTGTCAACTGACCTATTTAGTCTCCCCGTGACCGAGCGACGAGGACGTGGCCGCCCACGAGGAGCCGGGGTCGTCGACCCGACGGACCTGCTCGACAGTGCGCTCGACGCCGTCACCTCCGGTGGCTACGAGGGGCTCTCGATGCGGGGCATCGCCCGGGCCCACGGCGTCTCACTCGCCACCGTGCAGCACCACGTCGGCACGAAACAGGAGCTGTGGGAGGCGGCGATCACGCACTACGCCGCCACCCTCGCCCGCACGCGCCGGCAGCAGGCCGACGGTCGCCTCGCCGACACCATCCGGGCTGCGCTCGACGTCTCGGGGGAGCGCCCCGGCCTGCTCGCTGCGATCCTCGGCGACCGATCCGAGGGTTCCGAGGAGCGACTCCGGTTCGTCGCCGAGCAGGTGGCCCCGATGTTCGACAGCGCTGCGGCCCGAGTGGAGCACGAGGCCGACCGGGGGAGGCTCCGGGCCTTCGACCGTCGGGCGCTCCAGATCCTCGTCTTCGTCGGCATCGGCACGATCGCCGGCGCCCCCGAAGCCGTGTTCGCGATGTTCGGCTACGACCTGTCCGACCGGGCCGAACGGGCACAGGTGGCCGACGCCCTCGCCGACATCATCGGCTTCGGGGTCTACGAGCACGGCACCGCGTGACCGTCGGAGTCCTCGGCTGCATCGCCGATGGCTCACGAAACCCTCGCACTCGACCCTCAGCCGAGTAGGTCGAGAAGTCGGCCGTGGCCCGGGCCGGGGCTCCGGCCGAGGCGTTCGAGACAGCGCCACCAGATCGAGAAGTAGCTGACCACCGGGAGGCCGAGCTCGGCTTCGAGCGCGGCGACGTGATCGAGCAGTCGGCAGGGCAGCCCGGGGACGAGCACGCCGTCGGTCTCGGGATGATCGGCCACGGCCGTGCGGATCGACGCCACGATCTGCTCCGGCTCGAAGCCCCGGAACGACGCCTCCCACGAGGCCTCGTGCGTCGGGTAGGCACCCTGGTCGACGAAGCTCTCCTCGTGGGCCACCTCCAGGCCCGTCTCGCGGAGGAAGCTCGTGTAGCGCTCGACCCAGGCGGGCCCGTAGTAGGTCGTCGGCACCGTCACCCGCCGCACACCGAGTGCCAAGGCCGCGGCCGGCACCGAGATGCCCATCATCTCGAACGGCACACCGATGCGCTCCTCGATCGACGCCCGGAGCGTCGTGCCACCGTCCCAGCCGTGAGCGGTCGAGAACGGCGTGCCGAGCTGCACGACGACGTCGGCGCCGGCGAGCGCCAACGACTCGGCGCAGGCGGCGACCTCGTCGGCCGCGTCGACGATCTCGTCGAGCGAGTACCCGAACGACGGCGGGACCCGGAGTTGGGTGTGCAACACGTCGACCTCAGGCACGAGGGTCGTGAGCTCCTTGCTCGTCGTGTCGAAGTAGCGCGGTGCGACGATCACCCCGACCTTCGAACGGTCCGCCCCGGCCGTCACGGCCGGCCCGCATCGGTGTCGTACTGCATCGCCAACGCCGGGTTGCCGCCCGGGTCGACGAAGGCGAGGAGGCGGCCGACGTTCGGGATCGTGAACGTCTCACCGAGGACGGTGCCGCCGGCGGCGATGACGTTCGCCCGCACGGCATCGACGTCGTCGACCCCGAACGTGCACTCGAACCCGGTGGTCGGTGTGCCCTCGATCAGCTCCCGGCGTTGTTGGATCGCCCCCATGGGGGCGCCGCCCTCGTCGAGGATCTGGAGGAAGCCGGGCGGCCCGTAGGCACGGAACTCCCACCCGAACACGTCGCCGTAGAACTGCCGTGTCGACTCGACGTCATCGGTGTTGATCGCGAAGTGGGTCAGCCGGGGTGCCATCCCGACATCCTGTCAGGCCAGCGCCGAACGATACGGCGGCGAGATGTGCTGCTCGATCCAGCCGTCGGTGTCGGGCCGGGGAAGGGTGAGGCTCGGCTCGCCCTTGCAGCTGATGCGGTACATGAGCCGGGCGTCGGCCGGATCGTTGATCGAACGCTTCACCGGCGGGGCGACGTGGAGCGTCGAGAAGTTGCTCCAGATCGTCACGTCACCGGGTGTGTGCACGTGGTCGTAGCGGAACTGCGGCTGCAGGCAATGCGCCTCGAGGCGGTCGAGGAAGGCCCTCGACGCCTCCTCGTCGAGTCCGTCGACCACGACCGGGGCGACGGTCTTGCCCCGCGACGCCCAGATCGGGCTGTGCAGCGACTTCGTGCCGGTCCGGGGGTTCACGTACACCAGCGGAGCGAGCCAACCCTCCTCGTCGCGACGGAACCGACGCCGGACGAGCGTCGAGTCGAGTCGAGCCCGCTCGTCGGCCGGCAGTGCGGCGTAGGCGGCGGTCGTGTCGGCGTAGGCGGTCTCGCCGTTGAGCGGCAGCATCTCCCGACGTTCGGAGAGCTCGTCCGAAGCGCCGGGGTGGTAGAAGCCGGGCTCCCGCGGCGGGTTCACCACCCAGTTGCCACCGGCCTCGTCGCGGCGGGTCGGCACGTGGTGGACGTAGAACATGCTCGTCGACAACGGCACGTGCTCGAACTCGATGTCGGTGTGCCAGTGCTGGCCGCCGGCGATCTCCGGCTCGGCGTCGGGGCCACCACCCGGCACGTTCGAGACGATGTAGACCGCCGGGCTGTCGGCGCCCGGCAGGCACTCGATCGCCCCGGGGAACGCCTCGTTGTTGAGGGTCGAGGCCCGCTGCTCGAGGGGTCGGAGCCGCAGCGGTTCACCCGAGCCGTAGTTCGCGTAGTTGCGGGGGTGGGGGAGCGGGGCACCGAAGTGGTTGGCGATGCGCTCCATGCCGTGCACGTCGAGCCCGTGTGCGTCCTGGCCCGCCACGCAGATGATCTGGTGCTCGTCGAGCAGTCGGATCAGCAGCTCGGCCTGATCGGCCGACAGCTCACCGCTGAGGTCGATCCCCTCGACGCGGCGGCCCATCCGGTCGGCCGAGGCGAGCGGCGACAGCGTGGCCGCCTCGCCGAAGAGCCGGCGCAGATCCGGCACCGATCGATCGGTGGTCGTGTCGGTCATCTCGGTTCCCCTTCCGGGCGCGGTTCCCCTGCCGAGCCCCCCTTCGACGGTTCCACAGCGACGGATCGGTGTCCAACGAGCGCCCGACATCGCCGGGTCGGGGCCGTTTCGCCAGCCCGTCGACGACTGCATAAGGTGCGCGACGACGAGGGGAGTCCGAGATGGAACTGCAGCAGCTCGCGTTCGAACGGCGGAGCATCCGTGGCTACAAGCCGGATCCGGTGCCGAAGGAACTGCTCGACGAGATCATCGAGGTGGCGGCCCAGTGCCCGTCGTCGATGAACACCCAGCCGTGGCACGTCCACGTCGTCACCGGTGACGTGCTCGACCGGATCCGTGCCGGCAACACCGAACGCATGGTCGAGACCGGCAAGCCCGACCGGGAGATCCGCGGCCACGGCCGCTACGAGGGCGACCACCGAGACCGTCAGAAGCGGGTCGCCGCACAGCTCTTCGAGGCCGCCGGGATCGGTTGGGACAACGCCGAACAGCGTCAGGACTGGGTGATGCGGGGCTTCCGTCAGTTCGACGCCCCCGTGTCGGTCATCGGCTGCATCGACCGGGAGCTCTACGACTCGACCGAGGCCTACTTCGACCTCGGCCAGTTCGTCTACGGGATGGTGCTGGCCGCCTGGGACCGCGGCGTCGGGTGCGTCATCAACGGCCAGGGGATCATGCAGTCGTCGGTGGTGCGGGCCGAGGCGAACATCCCGGACGATCAGCTCATCGTCATCACCGTGGCGATGGGCTTCCCCGCAGATGACTTCCCGGCCAACGACGTCGTCTCGGAACGCCGGCCGGTGGCGGAGATCGCCAGCTACCTCGGGTTCGACGGCTGAGCGTCGGTGAACCGGCGAAGCACGTTGCGGGTGATGCCCACCACGTGCGGATCGTCGGCCGCGAGGCCGTGGGCCCATTCGGTCGTGCCGGCGTTGAACACCTCGCCGGCACCCTTCGTGAACGACCCGATCACGGCATGGCCCCGGTTCACCCGGGCGACCCCGGCCTCACCGCCCACGCCGTGGGCGATCTCGGCCAACACCTCGGGGTTCTCCGGCGGAATGGCCGGCGGGAACGGGCTCGACGACGGCTCGAACAGCATCGCCGGCGCGAACCCGAGGATGCGGAAGTCCTGCGGGACCCCGACGCCGCCGTCGGGCACGGGCAGGCCCCGGTCGTCGAAACGGATCGGACAACCGTCGTTCTCGTACCCGAGCAACGGCACCTCGGTGCCGAACGTGTCGCCGTAGAACAGGTCGACCCCGTCGAGCGCCCAGTGCTCGTCGTCGTAGACGGTGTGACCACCGGCGCCGCGGGCGACACACATCATCAACCGGTGGTAGCCGCCGTAGAGGAACGACAGCCCGGTCACCTCGGCCTCGGGACGGGCGAACTCGGGGTGTGACCACAGATGCGTGGCGTCGGGCCGGGTGGCGGGGTCGGCCCACAACGGATCGGCGGTCTCACCGGCCCACTTGTGGGCGATGAGGGTGTCGCCGTCGTCCTCCCAACGGACCTTCCAGTAGCCCGTGTTGCCGGAGAAGATCGCGAGGTGGCCGCCGTTCGTGACGTAGCGGTCGAGTCGTCGACGTTGCCCACCCGACCAGTACTCGCTGTGGCCGACGAGGGCGACACACCGGTATCGGTCGAGCAGATCGTCGTCGATGTCGAGATCGTGGTCGGTGGCCACGTCGACGACGAGTCCCTCCCGCTCGGCCCAGGCGACGAAGGCATGCTCCCACTTGTCGACGTAGCCGGCGGCCCCGTCATAGGGCGTGGGCCGATGCTCGGCCGACCACGTCCGATCACCGGGGCGTTCCAGCACCCCCGGCGCCCGCAGCCGGAGGTTCACGAGACGCGGCGCACCCGGCGGCGGGGCGATCAGCTTCTGTGCGTACGGGCGCAGGCGTGACAGCCGTCCGATGCCGGTGTCGCGTGCCGTCGGCGGGATCTCCCGGGCCATGATCGCGTCGACGTCCGCGTAGCTGTTCGCCCCACCCCAGTAGTTGTACGACTGGTAGGTGTTCGTGGCGAGCACGAGCAGGATCGGCGCCGGTGTCGCCCCCTCCGCCGGCCGGACCACGACGAAGTGGCGGGTCGAGCCGCCGTGCCCGTCGACGAGTTCGAGGTCGTGATAGCCCGAGGCCCAGTCGGGGCCGACCTCGAACGAGAACGTGGCCGGCCAGTCGCAGCCCTCGGCGTCGGCCCGCTCGGGGATCGGGTGGGAACCCACCTCGATGCCGTCGAAGCGGGCCACCTCGATCGCCTCGGCGCCGAGTCGCCGGACCACGAGGTGACACGTCCCGGTGGTGCCGCTCGCGTGGATCGTCACCCGGCCGCCGGGGCGGACGCTCACGACATCGGGGTAGAACCACGGGCCGCCGTCGGTGGATGCGGTCGTCATGGCCGGTCAGCCCGCGGCGACGAGGGCGAACGCCTCGTCGGCGGCGGTCACGGCGCCGTCGATGTCGGCCTCGGTCATCGCGGCGTTCAGGAACATGTTGTGGCTCGGATGGAAGTAGACGCCACGGTCCATCAGCGCCGACACGAAGCGGCGCGTGCGGGGCTGGTCCGGTGCGCCGTCGTCCCCGAGGAGCATCACGAGCGGCATCTGGACCGGGCCGGTCTGGCTGAGCGCCAGGCCGTGGCGCCCGGCGGCGGCGGCGAGCCCCGTGCGGAGTCGGTCGCCGAGGCGCTCCAGATGTTCCAGGTAGTCGGTGGTCCGCAGCACCTCGAGTGTGGCGAGTGCCGCGGCCATGGGTGCGGCCGCGTGCCAGAACGACCCGGTGACGAAGATCGAGGCCGCCGCGGCCCGGGCCCGGTCGTTGCCCATCACGGCCGAGAGCCCGTGGCCGTTCGCGAGCGACTTGCCCCAGCACGAGACGTCGGGCTCGACCCCGAGGTGGTGCCAGCTCGACTCTCGGGCGAGGCGGAACCCGGCCCGGACATCGTCGAGCACGAGGAGGGCGTCGTGCTCGTCGCACAGCTCCCGGGCGGTGCGGGCGAAGTCGGGATCGGGGAGCTCCTGGGGAACCCCGAGGTCGTGACGGAACGGCGTGACGAAGATCCCGGCCAGCTCGTCGCCTGCCTCGGCGGCCGCGGCCCGGAGACTGTCGGGGTCGTTGTAGGCGAACGGGAGGAAGTGGCCTCGTTCGACCGGCAACGTGCCGGCGGGCACGGGCGTGCTCCACGTCGACGCCCCGTGATACGAGCCGGCGGCGACGAGCACCTTCGTCCGGTTGCGGTGCGCCCGGGCGGTGAGCAGCGCGATCGAGGTGGCGTCGCCGCCGTTCTTGCAGAACAACGCCCAGTCGGCGTGGGCCACCTGCGTGCAGTAGCCCTCGGCCAGCTCGACGCTGAGTGGCGAGGCACCCGTCATCGCATCGGCGGCGCCGAGCTGGGTGGTGAAGGCCCGATCGATGTCGGGGTGGCGATAACCGAGCAGGTTGGTGCCGAACCCACACATCACGTCGAGATAGCGGTTGCCATCGACGTCGACGATGTGGGCGCCGTCGGCCTCGACGATGAACTGGGGTGTGCCCTCGGGGCTGCGGGCCGTCGACAGATGGCCGTACACGCCGGCCGGCATCACCGCCTTCGCCCGTGCTCGTAGTGCCTGATCCCGGGGGCCGCTCATGGCCCGATCATGTCAGCTCCCGAGGAACAGCCGGTAGGCCGGGTTCCCGGTCTCGTTCCAGTGGCGATAACCGAGCTCGTCGAGGAACGCCTCGAAGGCGCCGTGGTCGTCGCTCGGCACCTGCATGCCGACGAGGACCCGGCCGTGGTCGGCACCGTGGTTGCGGTAGTGGAACAGCGAGATGTTCCAGTCGGGCCGCATCGCCCCGAGGAAGCGCATCAGGGCACCGGGGCGTTCGGGGAACTCGAAGCGGTACAGCACCTCGTCGCCGGCGAGTGGCGACTTCCCACCGACGAGATGCCGGAGGTGGACCTTCGCCAGCTCGTCGCCGGTCAGATCGAGTGTCGTGAACCCGGCGGCCTCGAGGTCGGCCGCGATCTCCGCCGCCTCGCCGTCGTGCTGGGTCTCGACCCCGACGAACACGTGGGCCTCGGATGCGTCGCTGATGCGGTAGTTGAACTCCGTCACGGCCCGATCGCCGACGCGGTCGCAGAAGCGGCGGAACGAGCCCCGCTCCTCCGGGATCGTGACCGCGAAGACGGCCTCCCGACGTTCGCCGATCTCGGCGCGCTCCGACACGAACCGGAGACGGTCGAAGTTCATGTTCGCCCCGCAGGCCACGGCCACCAGCGTCTCGCCGGTCGTGCCGTGCCGTGCGGTGTGGGCCTTCAGCCCGGCCACGGCGAGTGCGCCGGCCGGTTCGAGGATCGCCCGGGTGTCACCGAAGACGTCCTTGATCGCCGCGCACACGGCATCGGTGTCGACCCGGACGATCTCGTCGACGAACTCGGACACGAGGGCGAAGGTCTCGGCACCGACCCGACGCACGGCGGTGCCGTCGGAGAACAACCCGACGTCGTCGAGCTCGACGATCCCGCCCGCCTCGACGCTGCGGGCCATCGCGTCGGAGTCCTCGGTCTGCACCCCGATGACCCGGGTGTCGGGGCTGATCGCCTTCAGATAGGCCGCGATGCCCGAGATCAAGCCGCCGCCGCCGATCGCCACGAAGACCGCATCGATCGGGCCGTGGTGCTGGCGGAGCAGCTCCATGGCGATCGTGCCCTGCCCGGCGATCACGTCGGGATCGTCGAACGGGTGCACGAACACGAGGCCCTCGGCCGCACGACGACGGTGGGCCTCGGCTTCGGCATCGGAGTACGACTCGCCGTGCAGCACGACCTCGGCACCCCGTGCCCGCACCGCGTCGACCTTCACGGCGGGCGCCGTCGCCGGCATGACGATGACGGCACGGCAGCCGAGGTGGGCCGCGGCGAGCGCGACACCCTGCGCGTGGTTGCCGGCCGACGAGGCGATGACCCCACGAGCCCGTTGGGCCTCGTCGAGGCGGGCCATCTTGTTGTAGGCACCCCGCACCTTGAACGAGAAGACGGGCTGCAGATCCTCCCGCTTCAACAGGACCCGGTTGCCGGTGCGTTCCGACAGACCCGGTGCCGGGTCGAGCGGGGTCTCGCTCGCCACGTCGTAGACCCGGGCGGTCAGGATCCGCCGGAGGTAGTCGTCCGCGGTGGGGGAGGAGCCGGTCACCCCGACAAGTCAATCAGCCGGGGCGCCACGCCGAGCCACGACGGCCGTGATCGTCACGAGCTCAGGCGGCGGGTCGGACGGCTTCGGCCGGGTCGAGCCGGCTGGCCCGCCAGGCCGGATACAGCCCGGCGATCGCCCCGAGCACGAACGCCGCACCCACCCCGACCGACAGCCAGAACCAGGGGATGATCAGCTCGAAGTCCTTGAAGCGGGCGTAGCCGAACACGATCGCCACCCCGATCCCGACCCCGAGCAGGCCACCGAGCAGCGACAGCACGGTCGACTCCACGATGAACTGCGACGCGATGTGGCGCCGGGTGGCGCCGAGGGATCGGCGCAGACCGATCTCGCCACGACGTTCGATCACCGAGATCACCATGATGTTGGCGATGCCGATGCCGCCCACGGCCAACACGATGAGGGCGAGCGCCTGCAGGATGCGGGCGAACGTCTCGTCGATGACCTCGCGGATCTCGAGAGCCTCGGTCGGTCGGGACACCGCCACCTCGCCGGGGGCCGCCGGGTTGGCCTGGGCCGGGATCAGCTCGCGGGCCTCGTCCAGGAGCTCGGGCGCCACCTGGGCGTAGATCGCACTCGGCACGTCGGTGGTCTCGAAGAGTTCCGCCGCCACGTTCAGCCCGACGATGGCGGTCCGGTTGAGGTCGGTGTTGAGAGTCTCGAACTCGTCGAGCACACCGATGACGGCGAACTCGTTGCCCGACAGGTTGACCGTCGGATGCCCGACGAGGTGGCGGACACCGAGCCGCTCGGCCGCGAGCGAGCCGAGCACCACGGCGGGGATCTCGACCGAGGTCGCGTCGTGGAACCGGCCGAACGCGATCGACCCGTTGACCGGTTCGAGCAGATCCAGATCGGCCGCGGTCACCGCGCTCACGGTCACACCCCCGGTCTGGACCTCGGGGATCAGTTCGTTCCGGCGGGCCGCGGCATCGACGGGGTAGATCGCCGCCACGTGCTCGAGGGCGTCGATGTGGGTGTCGAGCATGGCCGGCGCACTCGGGAGCAGCTCGGCGTCCTCGCCGATGCCGGTGCCGGGAGTGATGAACAACAGGTCGGAGCCGAGGGCGTCGATCTCGGCCCGGGCGTCGGCCTGGTTCGCTTCGGTGATGCCCTGGATGCTGATCAGCGAGGCGATTCCGATCGAGATGCCGAGTGCGGTCAGTGCCGTGCGGAGCTTGCGGCTGGTGAGCCCGAGCAGCGCCTGGCGGACCACATCCCGCAGCCGGAGTCGGCTCCGCAACCCACGAGGTGTGCGGCTCATGCGGTCCCCTCACCGTCTCGCCGGATCTCCCCGTCGAGGATCTCGACGACCCGGGGCATCGAGCTGGCGAGCTCGCGGTCGTGGGTGATCATCACGATCGTCGAACCCTGCTCCCGGAGCTCGAGGAAGAGCTCCACGATCTCCGAGGTGGTCTGGGAGTCGAGGTTGCCCGTCGGTTCGTCGGCCAGGACGATGGCGGGCTCACCGAGCAGCGCCCGGGCGATGGCCACACGCTGGCGTTCACCGCCGGAGAGTTTCCCCGGCTTCTGGTCGAGCCGGTGTCCGAGGCCGACCCGGACGAGTGCGTCGCGGGCGGCTTCTTTGCGCTTGCGGTTGCTCGTGCCGTGGTAGAGCAGCCCCGTCGCCACGTTCTCGGTGGCACTGAGCCCGGGGAGCAGGTGGAACTGCTGGAACACGAAGCCGAGGCGACGGCCACGAACCCCCGACAGGGCCGTGTCACGCAGGCCGTTCACGACGGTGCCGTCGATGAGGACCTCACCGGAGGTCGGGCGATCGAGGGCGCCCATCATGTTGAGCAACGTGCTCTTGCCGGACCCCGACGGGCCGACGATGGCGACGAGATCGCCTTCGTGGATCGCCAGGTCGATGCCTTTCAGCACCTCGATCGGCGGTGAGCCGTCGTAGGCCTTCGTGACCTCACGGAGTTCGAGGACGGGCGTCGGCATCGTCAGCCCGCCACGGCCATGACGACACGATCACCCTCGGCGACGTCGCCGGTGATCTCGACGATGTCGTCGACGAAGTCGCCGAGTTCGACCTCGATGAGCTGGGTGCCGCCCTCGACCACGAGCTCGACCGCGTGCCCACCGCCGGAGAGGGCGATGAGCGCCGGCACCGGGACCGACAGCACCCCCGCCGTCACCTCCTCGGTCACGATGATGTCCACCGGGGCGGCGTCGAAGACGTCGGCCGGAGGTTCACCGGCGAAGCGCACGGTGACCTCGATGGTCGGATCGCCCGCCGCACCCGTCTGCGGGTTGACCGAGCGGGTGGCGACGGCGGCGATCTCGTCGATCGTGCCGTCGACGGTCACCCCGTCGGGCAGTTCGATCGCCACCGTGTCGCCGACCTCGACCAGCGACCGGTCGTCGGCATCGAGATCGAGGGTGATGCGTTGATCGCTCGCCGTCGTGCTGAGCACCACGACCTGTGGGGAGATCGTCTGACCGAGCTCGACGTGCACGTCGCTCACACGGATCGGGCGCAGCGAGAACACGACCCGGCCGAGGTCGATCCGTCCGTCGTCGTCCATGCCGAAGGCGCGCTGCATCTCCTCCACGGCGTCCCGCGTGATCGCCGTGAAGTCGTCGTCGATCGTGAGATCGAGGTCGTCGGCGTAGCCGAACTGGTTCAGGTTGCGTTCGAGCTGGGCGATGTCGGCACCGTCGGACATCCCGGATCGGAACGCCCGGTACTGCGGGATGATGCCCTGGAGGAGCAGCACGGGTTCGTTGTCGACGTAGAAGACGGCCTCACCGAAGTCGATGGTGTCGCCCGGCTCGGGCAGGTTGGTGACGATGCCCGTGGTGTTGGTCGGGAACGGCCGCTGCTCGCCGTAGTCGAGCGTGCCGGCGAGCGTCGTCGTCTGGACGAGATCCCGGCGTGTGACCTCGGCGATGTTCAACTCACTCGTGTCGCCCTCGATCAGCGGGCTGATCGGGCGACGCTCGATGGGCTCGGCATCGGCATCGGCGGTTGCCGCCTCGTCGTCGGACGACTCGGCGTCCCCGTCGTCGGCGTCGTCCCCGGTGTCGGTGTCGGCGCCGATGGCGACCCCGCTGTTCTGGGCCCGGCAGTCGTCGATGGTGTCGGTGAGCTCGGTGGATTCGAAGTCGAACTGCTCGAGCAGCTCGGGTCCGTAGCCATTCCCGCCGTTGTTGGCGAAGTCCGGATCGGGCCAATCGGTCACCCCGGCGTCGCGCATGCAGGCGGCGAACTCGAGCACGTTCTCCTCGCGCTCCTGGAGTTCGGCGTCGCTCGGCTGGGGAGCGAACGTCTGGAGGTCACGGATGTCGGCGGCGCAGGTCTGCAGCGTCGGCACGGCATCCGGATCGGTCAGGGCGACCCCCCGCTCGGCCATCAGGGCGAGGAACCGTCCCTGCCCGGTGGTGTTGCTCTCGGTGAAGTCCTCGAGGACGACGTCGGTGAAGTCGGGGTAGCCGTTGTCCCGCATGCACTGGGAGAAGTCGGCGAAGACCTTGCGGGCATAGGCCTGCTGCTCCTCCTCGCTCATCTCGCCGTCGCCGTCGGTGTCGACCTTCTCGAGCAACGTCGCATCGTCGGCCTGTCGGGCCGAGACCGCACCCACCGACTGGGTGGTGGCCGTCGCGGTGGCGCAGCCGGCGGCGATCAACGCCGAAACGGCAAGCAGGGCCGAGACGGCGAGGGTGTCGAGTCGTTTGCTCATGAGGTCACCTGTTTCGGGATCGTGATGCGATCGGCCATGCCGAGCACGCCGCCGATGAGGAACGAGGCCAGGGCCTCGATGGTCGAGTCGCGCACCTCGGCGCGGCGTTCGGTGGGCAGGTCGAGGTAGTCGAGGGCGGCGGCCGCGACCGTCGCGTGGATGAACGACGACGCCAGCGCGTGGTCGAAGTCCGGGTTCAGGCGGTCGACATTGCCCAACCGGCTCGTCAGGGGTGCGAACGTGCGATGTCGGAGGGCGACCACCCGGTCGCGGACACGGGGGTCGGGGTGGTGGAGCTCGCGGGCGTGGATCCGGAAGAGCTCCTCACCGACCTCCACGAGGTCGAACCAGAGACGCAGGCGAGCCGCCACCCGGCGCTGCGGATTCGGCTCGGCGCCGTCGTGGTTGCGCTCGACGATCTCGAGCGCCCGCGAGGAGCGGTCGTCGAGGATGGCGAGGAGCAGGTCGGTCTTGTCCTCGAACTGGTGGTAGAAGCTGCCCGTCGAGACCCCGGCCGGGTCGAGGACGTCGCGTTTCAGGCTGACGCCGTCATGGCCCTTCTCGGCGAACGCGAGACGTCCGAAGCGGATCAGCGTCGCTCTCGTGTCGTCGGCCGTGCCCATGGCGCCCCCTCTCGGCCGGCAACCTAGGCGCTCTGGACACCTCTGTCTAGACAAGCATGTCTAGTCCCGTCGATAGCCGCCGGGAATGCCCTCGAAGTTCGACAGGCCCCGGTAGTGGCCCTCGGGGATCACGAACCCCCGGACGAGGCCCGCCATCGGCGCCGCATCGGACGCCGCGGTGAGGTGATCGCCGAGGGTGAGGAGCAACTCGCCGAACGCCGTGCCGCCGAAGATCCACTCGCTCAGCTCGTCATGATCCGGCGACGGCCCGGGCTGACTCGCCAGTGCCTCGTGGATGACGCCGCGGAGATCGTCGACGAGGTGGCGCACGAGCAGCGGCATGGGATGGGCCCACTCGACGTCGCCCGGTGGCGGCGATTCGACGTCACCCGACTCGGCGACGGCGAGCAGTGCCTCCACCACGGCATCGACATCGTCCGGCCCGGCGCCGGAGGCGCCGAACAGGGTACGACCCCGGGCACGCCGCGTCTCGAGTGCCCACGGGCGGAGGCGGGCGACCTCGGCCCGGACCCTCCCCGCGAGCGAGTCATCGGTGTCGACGGCCAGGTTCAGCGGGCAGGCCCACACCTCGGGCCCCTCCGTCGGCGCCTCGACGGGATGGTCCTCGATCGTCGGCTCGGTGGCGGTGGCGAGCATGCCGAGTGCACCGCGGACGACATCGAGCTGGAACGCCGGGTCATCGGCGACCCCGAGCGGGCGACCGAGGGGGAACGGCACCCACAACGCCCGGGGCGGGCGGAGCTTCTCGGTCTGTTCCCGGACGAGGCTGATCGAGGCGGTGGCGACGCCGGCCCGCTCGATGAAGTGTGCGAGGGCGCCGACCGCGCCCGTGCAGAGTGGTCAGATCGGTACGAGCAGGGCCACGTCGACGTCATCGGCCGCGAGGAGCCGACCGACCTCGGAGCCCGCCTGCTCCAGCATCTGCGGCGCCGGCAGTGCACCCATGAACGAGTAGTGCCAGCGCGAGACGCCGGCGATCTCTCCGGTGGCGGCGAGGTCGTCGAGCCGGTCGAGCGGGAAGGCGATGTTCGGATCCTCGGCCAGCCCGCTGCGGTCGAAGTTCGCGGAGATGTGCGACAGCACCATGTCGCCCCAGTCGACGCCGTGGGGCACGAGACGGAAGTCGACCGCACCCGGGGTGAACGGTGGGTCGTCACGGCGGTGGAACCCGGCGGTCGACACGATCGCCACGGTCGACTCGGCGAGTGGTCGCGGTGTGCGCCACTCGTCGATCTCGATCGTCGGCATGGCCGCGGTCCGGGCGAGGATGTGTTCGGCTTCGGTGGGATGGAGGTCGCCGAGTCGGACCATGGGTCAGCTCCGGGTCGTGTCGAGGGCGTGGCGTAGTCCAGCCCGCACCGCCGCCACCTGGGCGTCGATGCAGATGGCCGGCGTCGCGGATGGGCTGTCGGGGTAGACCTCGGTGGTCGTCGTGAACCGTGCGTCGGTCATGCCGGCGCAGAGTGCGAGCCGGCGCAGCGGGTAGTTGATCACCCCGTGCTGGGTCACGTCGCTGCCGATGATCTGTCCGGCGTCGTCCGCGGGAGCGATGTGGGTGACGGCCTCGACGCCGGCGATGACGGCGGCCTGGAACGCCGGCTGCGGGTTCTCGGTGTCGCCCACCGTGTAGAAGCCGTCGGGGATCGTGCCGGGTTCGTGGTCGACCCCGTCGCGGGCGGCCAGCGCCGGGCGGAACTCCGTCTCGTCGGTGTCGGTCGTCTCGTGCAGATCCATGTGCACGAGCCACTCGACGTCGCGGCCGGCCACGAGCGACATGAGGGCCGCGGCCTCGGGAGACGGACTGTCGGCGACGAACGACCGGTTGGGGTCGAGCGCGTCGGGATTCCAACGGTGGATGACCTCGTAGCCCCAAGGGCTCACACACGGCGCCACGAGGAGGTTCACCTCGTCGACCATGTCGGGCGCCACGGACCGGAGCACCTCGATCGCACCCTGCACCCCGCTCGTCTCGTAGCCGTGCACACCGCCGGTGATCAGCACCCACGGTGCGTCGGGCGTGGGGGAGCGGACCTCGACGGCGAACAGCGGGTACCGCTCGGGATCGACGGGCAGCGCGCCGTAGCGGACCAGCTCACCCGGGCCGTCGAGCGCGGCGAGCGGGGCCAACACCTCCTCGATGTAGCTGCGCTGCACCGACTGCGTCGCGAACCACGCACGGCGTTCGTCGTCGCCCCACGGCACCCCCGGGGTGCCGATCGGGTACGGCCCATCGGATGCCGGGGTCATGACCCGGTGGCGGTGAAGCGGAGGATGGCGTTGCCGTGCCCGGTGTCGTGGAACACGGCCGTGACGGCCATGTCGATCGCCACGGTCGCCGGGTCGACGTCGACGATGTTCGTCAACACGATCGGCCCCTCCTCGAGCTGGACGTAGGCGACCACGATCGGCAGGTGCTCCCGCCACTTCCGGCTCACACCCGCCCGGGTGATGGTGAACGAGTGGACGGTGCCGCGGCCCGACATCGTGCGCCACTCGACCTCACTCGTGTGGCAGTCGGGGCAGATCGCCCGCGGGTACCAGATCACGAGGTCGCAGACCGTGCAGCAGGGCAGATCGAGGCGGCCCTCGGCGGTGGCGTCCCAGTACGGCTTGGTCTCATGGGTGACCCAGGGTTCACCCGTGGGCAGGGGGCCCGCGCCGTCGGTGGTGGGTGTCGTGTCGGTCATCGTCGGGCCTCCCGACCGAGGATCAGGGTGGCGCTGCCGAGCCGGGTGGCCATGCTGCCGCCCGTGCCGTGCGCGAGGGCCAGCTCGCAGTCGGGCACCTGCACCGCCGGATGGGCTTCGCCGCGGAGCTGGCGCACGGCTTCGATCACCTTCGTCATGCCTCCCCGGTTCGCCGGGTGGTTGTTGCAGAGGCCGCCGCCGTCGGTGTTGAACGGCAGGCGCCCGAACGGGGCCTGCAGCGCGCCGTCCCGGACGAACTCGCCACCCTTGCCCTTCTCGCAGAAACCGAGATCCTCGAGGGTCACGAGCACGGTGATGGTGAAGCTGTCGTAGATCGAGGCGTAGTCGATGTCGGCCGGCGTGACACCGGCCTCGGCGAAGGCGGCCGGCCCGCTCACCACCGCGGCCGTGTGGGTCAGGTCGACCCGCCCGGCCCTCGTGCCCTTGATGGCCTCGCCACCGCCGAGCACCGGGATCGTGTGGCGGTCGAGCTGGCGGGCGACGTCCTCACTCACCACCACGAGGGCCCCACCACCGTCGGTGACGACACAGGCGTCGAGCAGATGCAGCGGATCGCTGATCAGTCGGGACTCGAGCACCTGGTCGACGGTCACCACGTCGCGCAGGAACGCGTCCGGGTTGTGCTGCGCGTGGGTGGAGGCGGCCACCTTGATCTCGGCCAGGTCGGCACTCGTCGTGCCGAACTCGTACATGTGGCGTCGGGCGGCCATCGCGTACCCGCTGATGATGCCCATCCCGAAGAAGTTCTCGAAGCTCGCCTCGGGCGCATCGGCGAAGCGGGCGCTGCCGCCCGGTCCCGAACCACCGCTGCGGGGATTGCCCGCCAGGGTGATGAGCGCGACGTCGATGTGGCCCGCCGCGATCGCCTGGGCGGCGTGGCGTACGTGGACGAGATACGACGAGCCGCCGGTCTCGGTGTCGTCGACGTGGTGCACGTCGAGCCCGAGGTAGTCGATCATCGACAACGCCCCGAAGCCGGGTGCGTCCCCCGCCGAGTAGTACGCGTCGACGTCGGCCATGGTCAGCCCGGCGTCGGCGAGGGCGCCGATGGCGACCTCCGCGTGGATCTGCGGCACGGTCTTGTCGGGGATCGACCGCAGGGGGTGTTCGTACACGCCGGCGATGTGTGCGGCGCCGCTCGTGGTCATGGGGTGCTCCCGTCGGCGTGGGCGAGGAATCGGAGGAGATGCTCGGCGACGAGGGGGCCGGCCTCGAGCAGGATCGAGTGCTTCAGGCCCTCGAGGATCACGAGCTCGGCATCGGGCAACGCCTCGGCGATGTGGGTGTTGAGGCGGGGGTTGCAGCCACCGTCGAACTCGCCGGTGAGCACCAGCGACCGGTGCGTGATCTCGTGGAGCCAGGGCCCCATCTCGAAGGTGGCGTAGATCCGGAACACGTTGAGGAACGTCTCGGGGTCGCACGCGATCACCTGGTCGAGCCGGCGACGGACGATGTCGGGGTTCGCCTCGATGAAGGCGTCGGTGTACCAGCGGTCGGTGAGGGTGGGCAGGATGTTCGGGATGCCCTCTGAGCGCATCGTCGACACCACGCCCTGCACCTTGGCGCTGTCGTCGTCGGTGCGGAAGGCGGCGGTCGAGAGCAGGCCGAGAGAGCGGACCCGCTCGGGGAATCGGCGGGCGTAGGCGGGGCCGATCATGCCGCCGAGTGAGTGCCCGGCGAGGTGCACGGTCTCGAAGCCGGTGCGTTCCCGCACACGTTCGAGGTCGTTCACGAGGTGCCCGAGTTCGAAGGTCGGGTCCCCCAGTGGGGAGTCGCCGTGGCCGCGCAGGTCGTAGCGGATCACGGTGTGATGCTCGGCGAGATCGTCGGTCATGAAGCGCCAGGTGTCCCGGGCCGCACCGATGCCGTGGATCAACAACAACGGTGGCCCCGAGCCCTCGACGGTGAACTCGCAGTCGATCGTGTCGTCGGCGGGCAGGCCGCTCATGCCGGAACCTCCCGGGCCGTCGGTGTGGGTCGGAACGAGGCGTCGACGTGGGGGATCACGTCCTCGGCGAGGGCGTGGATCGTGTCGATCGTCGCCGACTGCTCGAGGCCGAAGTTGACGTTGAGGATCATCCGGTCGACCCCCACCTCGGCGTAGCGGTTGAGTTCGTCGATGAGCGCCTCGGGCCCGTCGATCATCAGCTTCTCGCCGAGCTCGGCGGGGGTGCCGGCGTGGGGCAGCTCCCGGATCCGACCGTGGTCGACGAGGCCGGGGCCCGTGAACAGGTTGTCGAACCGGCCGTAGTAGAAGTGCGCGGCGTCGAGGATGCGGGCCCGGTGCCCGGCCGAGCGGGTGACGTGGGCGACCCGCGACAACGAGAGGGTGAGATGCTCGCCCTCGCGGCCCATCTCCTCGCGGGTCTCGGTGAAGGCCCCCACCTGCCGACGGAACAGATCGTCGTCGCCCGACAGGGGTGTGGTCTGGATGTGGAAGCCGCGGCGGGTCGCCGCCCGGATGCCGTCGGGGTTCAGCACGGCGAGCATGATCGGCGGACCGCCGGGGCGGACCGGGCGAGGCATCACGGTGAGCGGCTCGAACCGGTAGTACTCGCCGTCCCACGACACCTCCTCGTCGTGGAGCAGTGCGGTCAGCACCTCGAGCGATTCGTCGAACTTCGCCCGGGTCTCGTCCATCGGAACCCCGAGGCGATCCATCTCGTAGGCGAAGGCGCCACGCCCGACACCCAGCCGCAGACGGCCATCGGTGAGCGTGTCGGCGACGATCACCTCGCCGGCGAAGGTCCGCATGTCGTGCAGCGGCAACACCACGACCGCGGTCAGGATGTTCAACCGTTCGGTGAGCGCCGCCACCTTCACCGCGAACATGAGCGGTGCGGGGTTCATGAGGCAGTTGACGAGGTGGTGCTCGGTGAAGGCCACCGACTCGAAGCCCAGCCGGTCGGCCAGCACGGCCTGGTCGATCATGTCGCGGTAGACCCGATCGGCGCCGTACGACGTGTCGGGGTAGTCGGCCGACAACTGGAGGCAGAAGTCCATCACCGGCATCGTCGCACTCCACGATGGGCGGCGAAAGACGAGTGGGGCTAGACACGTGGCGTCGTCCGCCGCCGAGGAGCAACCATGACCGCCGCGATCCCCACGTGTGGGCCCGACACCGGGCCCGACGAGATGTTCGACCTGCTCTCCGACGCCGGATGTCTCGTGGTCCGCGAGCTCGCCACCACCGAGCAGATGGCGGCGGTCCGTGCCGAGCTGGCCGACCACGTCGCCGCGGCGCCCGCCGGCGAGGACGACCCGGCCGAGTTCTACCCCGGCAAGACCCACCGGGTCGTCGCCCTCATGCACCGCTCCGAGACGATGCGCGGCCTGCTCATGCATCCGACCGTCGAAGCGCTCGGCGACCGGCATCTCGGCACCGACGGCGGCCCGTGGACGCTCAACGTCAGCGCCGCACTCGAGGTCGGCCCCGGCGCCCGGGATCAGGTGCTGCACCGCGAGGAAGACCTGTACCCCTTCTTCGAGTTGCCCCGACCGAACCTGATCCTCGCCAGCATGTGGGCCGTCACCGACTTCACCGCCGACAACGGCGGAACCCAGCTGGTGCCCGGCAGCCATCGGTGGGGTGCCGATCGGCAGGCGACGCCGGACGAGATCGTGCGGGCCGAGATGCCCGCCGGATCCGTGCTGTTCTGGCTCGGCGGCACCCTGCACGGCGCCGGAGCCAACGTCACCGACGGCTGGCGCTACGGCGTCATCCTCACGTACAACCTCGGGTGGCTCCGCCAGGAGGAGAACCAGGGCGTCTCGATGCCCCTCGGCGACGCGCTCGCCCTGCCGGCCGAGATGCAGGAGCGACTCGGATTCGGGATGAACTACGGCGGCGGCCTCGGCTTCTACGACCCGAGGCCCGTGCTCGGCGCCGACTCGTGAGCGGGTCGTCGATGCGTCGTGTCGCCGTGGTCGGGATGTTCCTCGAGAGCAACAACTTCGCCCGTCCGGTGCCCGAGCGGGGCTTCCGGAACTTCGTGCACCTCGAGGGCGACGAGATCTCCGGCGACGCCCGAAGCGCCCACCCCCGAGCGATGCTCGAACTGGCGGGCTTCTACCGGCGGATGGACGAACTCGGCGGCTGGGAACCGGTGCCGATCATCGTCACCATGAGTGGCGGCGGCCCCGCCGAACACGACTGGTTCGACGAGGTGCTCGGTCGATCCGTGGCGGCGCTGCGCGAGGCGGGGCCGCTCGACGCCGTCTACCTCTGTAACCACGGGGCGATGACCACGACCGCGACCGACGATGGTGACGGGGTCTTCTTCGCCGGGGTGCGTGAGGCCGTCGGTCCGCAGGTGCCGATCGTCGCCACGCTCGATCCGCACGGCAACGTCTCGGATCTCATGCTCGAGTCGATCGATCTCGTGGTGGCCTATCTGACCGATCCACATGTGGATCAGGTCGAGCGCGGGGTCGAGGCCGCCGATCTGCTCCACGAGCGGTGGGCGGGTATGGAGCCGGCGATGGTGTGGACGCGCCTGCCGATCGTGGCGCCCAACGTCTCGCTCTTCACCGATGCCGGTCCGTTCGCCGAGTTGATCGACCGGGGGATCGAGCTGCGAGACGACACCATCGCGAACATCTCGATCCTCGGGGGGTTCGCGTTCTCCGACACCTCCAAGAACGGCCTGATCGTGATCGTGACCGGTCGGGGCGACGACGTCGGGGCCCGTCGTGTCGCCGGTGAACTCGCCGACCTCGCCTGGAGGAACCGGCATCGCTTCGACACCGATGCGATGCCGCTCCCCGAGGCGGTCGAGCGTGCGGTGGCCTGCGGTCGGGATGACGCGCTCGCGCCGATCGTGCTTTCCGACCTCGGGGACAACACCGGCGCCGGCGGCCCGACCAACACGCTCTGGATGCTCGAGGCCATGCACGGCGCCGGTGCCCGGGGTGTGCTCATCGTGAACTTCCGGGACCGTCGGGTCGTCGAGGCCGCCACGGTGGCCGGGGTCGACGCCACCTTCACCGCCACGTTCCGCGGCGACGACTGGCAACGAGGTGACGACACGACCTTCGAGGCCGAGGCGCGCGTGATCGCGTTGCACGAAGGCCCATTCGTCGGGCGCCGGGGCATCGTCGCCGGCAAGACACTCGAGTGCGGGCCGATGGCGTTGCTCGAGCTCGACGGCGTGCGGGTGATCGTGACGAGTCGGGCCGCCGTCGGCAACGACCCGATCTATGCCGAGGTCCTTGGAGTCGACCTGTCCACAGTCCGCACCATCGTGGTCAAGGTGCGGAGCTCCTTTCCGCCCGCCTACGACGAGTTCGTCGATCACGTCGACATGTTCTTCGTCGACACTCCCGGTCGGACGTCCCCCGTGCTCAGCCGACTGCCCTTCGAGCGCCTGCCGCGTCCGGTGTTGCCGCTCGACGACGACGTGGCCTGGGAGAACCCGTTCGCCGACGCCATCTAGATTCGTCGGGTGGCCTTCACCGAGACACACCCGGTCGGACTCGAGGCCCTCGGGCTGATCACCAGGCTGCTCCAGCGCATCCGGACCGCCGACCCCGTGGCGGGTTCCTACGACGCGGCCGAAGTGCAATGGGAGTGGCGCTACGAACGCCACACCGACGAGACCCCGCAGCTCGTGTGAGTCGACGCCGACGGCGAACCCGTCGCGGCGATGGTGCTCAATGCGACCCCCTCGGGTGCGGCCGGCATCCCGATCGTGGTGCCCGAGCTGTGGAACGAGCGCATCGGGCAGGTGGTCCGTCGCGGCCTCGGACACGCCGCCGCACTGGGCCTCGGGTCGGTCGATCTCGAGGTCGATCCCGGCGATGCGGCCTTCGTGGAGGCGCTGGCCCCGTTCGATGTGCGACCCGACGACGACGGCCTCGCCGAGTGTTGGCTCGCCGTCGAGGAGCGGCCGGAGGTCAGCCCGATCGCGGACGGCTACGTCCTCGTCCGCCGCAGCGACGAGCGCGGGACCCCACACCCGAACGTGGTCGGCGGACCCGACATCGAGGCCCGACTGCGCGAGACCTCGCTGTACCGCGACGAGCTCGACCTCGTCGTGCGGACCGAGCAGGGCGACGTGGCCGCCTACGGGTTGTTCTGGTTCGACCCCACGACCGCCACCGGCGTGGTGGAACCCATGCGCACGGTCGACGAACACCAACGTCGTGGTCTCGCCCGCCACGTGCTCACGAGCGGTGTCGAGATGCTCGCCGTCGCCGGCGCCGAGCGGATCAAGATCTGCCACGAACTCGGCCAGCCCGCCGGTGCGCTCTACCGAGACGTCGGCTTCCGGGCCGTCCGGGAGACCCGCTTCCACACCGTCGCCACCCCCGACCGATCCGTGATGCCCTACACGAAACGTCGGGTCGAGCTCGACGAGCTCACGATGGCCGCCGTGGACCACGGCGACGGTCCGGCGATCGTGTTCCTGCACGGCAACCCGACCTCGTCCTACCTCTGGCGCAACGTCGTCCCCCACGTCGAACACCTCGGCCGCTGCGTCGCCCCCGACCTCATCGGCTTCGGTGACTCCGACCCGGTCGCCGCCCCGGGCCCGGGGTCCTACCGCTTCGTCGAGAACCGGCACCACCTCGACCAGCTCCTCGAGGCGCTCGATCTCGGGGAACGAATCGTGCTGGTCCTGCACGACTGGGGGTCCGGGCTCGGGTTCGACTGGGCCCGCCGCCACCCCGAGCGGATCGCGGGCATCGCCTACCTCGAGGCCAACGTCGCCCCGCGCTCGTGGTCACAACTCTCCGACGAGGCCCGCGGCTTCTTCGCCCGGCTCCGGACCGACGACGGGGAGCGGATGGCCCTCGACGAGAACGTCTTCCTCGAGCGAGGCCTGCCCGGCGGCGTGATCCGCGAGCTCACCGACGCGGAGCTCATCGAGTACCGACGGCCGTTCCTCGAACCGGGTGAGCGGCGCCGGCCCACCCTCACCTGGCCGCGGGAGATCCCGTTCGACGGCGAACCCGGCGACGTCCACGAGATCGTCGCCGCCTACGCCGACTGGCTCGCCGGGACCGACCTCCCGAAGCTGTTGATCGACGTGAGCGACGGGGACACGCTCTCGGGCCCGCTGCTCGAGTTCGCCCGCACCCTCACCGAGCAGACCGAGGTGCGGGTCGAGGGGCGCCACTTCGCCCAGGAGGACAGCCCCGACGAGATCGGCCGGGCCCTCGCGAACTGGATCGCCGGACTCGACCGCTCGTCCTAGGGTCCGGCGATGGCGCTCTACCACCGTGCGACGATCACCCCGAGCAAGCCCGAGATCGTGGCGGCCTTCACCGCCGACCAGCCCTGGGGCGGCCCCGACGCCGAGGCGTTCGGCGCCTTCCGGTTCGACGATCCGCTGCATCGCACGGGACTCGAGACCCATCTCGCCCGCCTGGCCGACGGCACGGTGGTGCACGTCCCGCTGACGTACCGGGACGAACCGCTCGCCGGCGCCGAGGAGGCGCTGATCTGCACGACCGAACACAGCGTGCTCGGCACCCGCTGGGTCTACGACGGCGTCCGCGACCCGTTGCATCTGACCATGCTGACCGCGGTGGCGATGACGGGGCAGGGCGAGGCGCTCGGCATGGTCGAGTTCGACGGCCGGTGGGTGATCGCTCCGGCACCGTCACGCGTGCGGCTCCGCGGTGGCGGCTGGCACGGGGAACGGGTGCCCGTCGACGGCCACGAGCTCGTCGGCGACGACGGCGCCTCGGTCACACTCGTGACCGACCGGTTCGAGCTCGTGGTCCATCGCCGGCTCGTCGTCGGGTCACAGCCGGCGATGGGGCTCACCGCGACCTGGGACGGCCAGGACGACCCGGTCGTGCTCGCCGAGGTCCGCGAGCGCTGAGGCTCACCCCACCTCGACGGTGATCTCGGCCGTCGAACGGTTGTCGTGATAGTCGACGGCCTGGACCCGGTAGGTCGCCGAGCCGGTGGGTGGACGATCGTCGAGGAAGCTCGTCTCGCCGACACTCGCCCCGCCACCGAGGTAGGTGGCGGTCCCGTCGTCGGCGACGAGGAGCACGGCGTAGGCGCCGAACTCGACGTCGTCGTCGGACGGATCCCAGCGCAGCAGGACTCCGTCGTCGCCCACCGTCGCCGTGAGGCCCGTGATCGGCGCCGGTGGTGTCTCGTCGGTGACGGTGAGCACGCTCGTCCACGCCCGCCGGTCGGCGGTCGCGCCGTCGGCGTCGATCTCGAGCACGTAGGTCCAGAACTCACCGGCCGGCGCGTCGAGATCCGTGAACGAGGTGTCCGGACCCGAATAGACGAGGGGAGCGGTGGTGAGATCGACCGTGGCGGGATCGGTGCCGATCGTGGGCACGCGGTGCACCCGGTGGGTGACCTCGTCACCCTCGACCGAGGTCCAGGACAGCTCGACCAGCTCCTCGCTCATCCGGCCGTGGCCGATGTTGAACTCGCCCAGATCGACCTGCGGGAGATCCGGGCCACGAGTGGCGGGCGTGGCCGAGGTCGTCGCCGTCGTCTCGCCCGCATCGACGGTGGTGTCCGTCGCCGCGTCGGTGTCGTCGGCACGTGTCGTCGTGCCGGTCGAGGCGGAGGTGGTCGCCGGCTCCGCGAGGTTCTCGCCGCCACCGCTGGTGCAGGACGCGACCAGGGTGAACGCCGCCACCAGGACGACGGCGGGGGTGCGCGCTCGGGTCGACCTCATGCGACGGACCGTAGTCCGAGCCGAGGCGGCCGGATCCGAGGCCGCTTCGGCCGGATCGGCCCGAGCGGTCGGCCATAGGGTCGACCCATGACCTCGGACGCCACGCCCGATCTCGACACGATCAGCCCCGACGACTTCGGCCGCCTGCTGTCCGGGGTCGGGTTGAACCTGCTCGTGCGAGACGTGATCGCGAAGGTGGAGCTGCTCGGCGAGGTGTTCGGCATGGGGGCGCATCAGGCCACCGCCGACTTCGCCATCCTCACCTACGGCGAGCACCTGCTCCAGCTCCATGCCGATGGGACCTACCACTCGAACCCGCTCGGACGGGTCGTGGCGGCGGTCGACGCACGGGGGCCGGGCATCGAGATCCGGCTGTACGACACCGACCCCGACGCCGCCGTGGAACGGGCGCGCTCGGCGGGCATGGAGATCCTGCAGGAAGCGACCGACAAGCCTCACGGGCTGCGCGAGGCGTACCTCGTGTGTTCCGACGGCTACGTGTGGTGCCCGTCTCGGCCGCTGCCGGGCTGAGGATCAGCCGCCCCGGGTGAGCCGGGCGACCGCGTCCACCAGGGCCGCACGTTCGCCCGCATCGAACGCTCCGGCCCGCTCGACGATCCGGAAGTGCAGCGGCGCCACGAGCCACTCGACCAGTTGCTCGGCACTCGGTGCGCCGGGGGCCCGATGTGGTTCGACGATCGGCGCGGCGAGCGCCAGACGTTCCGACCAGAACGTCCGTCGGAGCTCGGCGAGGCGTTCACCATCGGTCCGGGTGGCACCGAGCAGTGCCCGCCCCAGTGGCGTCGTGATCGAGGCCTCGACGCGCTCGATGAGCGTGGCCAGGTCGGCCTCGAGGTCACCCGTCGGCTCCAGCGGGATCTGCTCCGCGGCGTGTGCGCCGACGGCGTCGCCGATGAGTGCCTCGGGCGTGTCCCAGCGGCGGTAGACGGTGGTCTTGTTGACCCCGGCGGCCCGTGCGACGTCGTCGATCGAGATGTCGAGCGTGCCGCGCTCGACGATCACGTCGAGGCAGGCCGAGCGGATGGCGTCGGTGACGGCGGCGCCGCGGCGGTGGCTCACGCCCGCAGTCTGGCCAGCGGCGGTGGCCGGGTGGGGGAGTGTGGTCAGCATCCGGCGTCGATCGGCGTGGTCCGACGGGCGACCTCGTCGGCCAGTGCGCGGTTGAACGCCTCGAAGCCGGCCTCGGTGTCACGCATCACCGAGCCACTGACGGCGATCGCCAGCCCGGCGAACGACTCGCCGTGTTCGAGGTGTGTGCGGCCGTCCCCGGTCGGGGTGAGGAGGAACCGATGGGTGCCGGTGAACAGGCCCGGCACGACGAGTCGGCCGCGCCAGACGAGTCGGGCGGCCTCCTCCATCTCGAGCACGATCGGCCGGAACCGCATGCCGGCGGTGCCGTCGGGCTTGCGGGCCGCGATCTCGAGTCGTTCGCCGACGGCGAGGGTGCCGCGCATCGACGCGAAGAACGGATTCCACCGCTCGTGGGCGGCGAGGTCGGTCAGGACCGCCCAGACCCGGGCGGGCTCGGCGTCGATCGTGATGGAAGTGGTGATCTCGTGGGTGAACATGTCGTCCTCTCGGTAACGCAACTCGATGTTGCGTTACTGCGACCGTACGGCACGCGACGAGTTAACGCAACACATAGTTGCGTTAACGTTCGTGGTGTGGTCGGGCGGAGGTGGCGTCAGCGGTCGGGGCGCAGGAACGGGAACATCCAGAACCCGCAGGCGACCAGCCAGACCACGGCCCCGGTGAAGGTCCACCAGTCCCGATTCGCGATCGACGCAGCGAGGAACACCAGACCCGACAACACGAACCCGATGAGTCCGTAGAACTGGAAGCGGCGTTCGTCCACGAGCGGGAACGTAGCCGCGGCCCGCGGGGTTCGGATCGGTCGTGAACGCTTCTCCCACGGCCGTCGATCTGGCGCCGCTCCTCACCGAATACGACGCCGCCCGGATGCACAGCCTGGCGCTCGTGGCCGACCTCGACCCCGACCAGATCGCCTGGCGACCCCACGACGACTCGAGCTCGATCGCCTGGCACCTGGGACACCAGGCCTTCGTCAACCACGTCATGGTCCGCAACCTCACCGCGGCGGAACCCATGATCGACGCCGCCATGGACGCCGTCTTCGACTCCGCGACGCCCGAGCCGGCCCGCGGATCGTTGCCGCCGCTCGACGAGTTGCTCGCCTACCGACGCACCATCGCCGAGCGGACCCACGCCACGATGGAGCGCATCGCCTCCGGCGACGTCGGCGCCCCCGTGCAGCTCTCGTACATCGCGGAGGGACTCCTGCGAGCCGTGATCAACCACGAGTACCAGCACGACACCTGGGTCTCGGAGGTCCGTGCCGGCTTCGTCTCCTCGCCGGCCCCCGCCCCGTCGTCGGTGGCCGTCGTCGATCTCGAGGGCTACTGGTTCCTGCCCGGCTGAGCGGTGGAGCCGCGTACTCACTCATCGAGGGGAGCCGGCCGCTGACCGGACGACGGCGCCGGATCGACACTGTCCCCACGACGAGCAGGGGGACGAGATGGCAACCAGGGAACACAGCATCACGAGCGGCAAGGTCTTCGCCGGGCTGGGACGCAAGGGCCGTCGTCGTCTCGAGGAGCTGAGCGCGCCCGTGTTGATCACCGCCGGGCGCACCATCACCGCCCAGGGTCGCCGCGGCGACGAGTTCGGTGTGATCCTCGACGGCACCGTGTCGGTCTTCATCGACGGCGAGATCGTCCGGACCCTCGGCCCCGGCGACCACTACGGCGAGATCGCCCTCCTCGCGGAGCCGGGAACGGCGACCGGGCCGAGGACGGCGACGCTCGTCGCCGCCACCGACGTGACCGCCTCGGTCATGTCGATCCGGGAGTTCGACGCCTTCGTGCGGGAGTTCCCCGAGATCTCCGAGCGGCTCATGGCTGCTCGGACCTGATCGCCGGCCGAGCGGGACGGGCTCGGCCGGTGAACCGGGTGTGGTGCCCCGGGTGGAACCGGGGGGAGTGGAACGGGTCGGCGGAACCCGGTGGTGTGGCAGTGGGGCTCCGGCCTCCTGATCGGTGGACGCACGTCGTCAGCCCCCTGGGCGGGTACCCCGGATCAGCTCACACGAGCAGGTAGTCCGAGATCTGGGTGTCGGCCGCCCCGGCATCGACGAAGTTGTCGTCCTGGCGTGCACGGATGAACTCGGCCCACTCGAACGACCGGTAGCGCGGTGCGGGATCGAGCTCGGACAGGGGTCCGACGACCGTGCCCCGTCCCGGGTTGGCGAAGTAGGGGATCGAGAAGCGGCGGCGCGACGTCATCGGGACCACCCGATGCACGGCCGCCAGGTACCGGTCGTTCGTCCAGACCTGCACCGCATCGGCCAGGTTCACCACGACCGTGCCCGGCATCGGCGGCACGTCGATCCACTCGCCGTCACGGGTCCGGGTCTGGAGGCCACCCGTGTCGTCCTGGAGGAGCAGGGTGAGGGTGCCCGGATCGGTGTGGAGGCCGAGGGCGGTCTCGCCGAGATCGGCCAGCGGCGCTCGTTCCTCCGATGGCACCGGATCGCCCACCGGGTAGCAGTTGAGGCGGACCGAGCTGGCGTGGCGATCGAGGTTCATCGCGGCGCGGCCCTCCGTCGACAGGTCGAGCACGTCGTGGACAAGGGCGAGTGTGCGGTCGGCGAGGTGGCTGAACGCGTCGTAGAAGTCGGCCATCGAGGATCGGAAGCCCTCGAGTTCGGGCCAGCGGTTCCGCTCGTCGATCCGTGGGTGTGTCGGATCGACGAAGTCGAACACCTCCTTGTGGTCCCGGCGCCGCTTCGTGAGCTCGCGGTCGAACCAGCCGAACGGGTTGTCGGCATCGCGCACGATGGCCGAGCGGACGGACCGATCCGCATCGAAGAACCGGGCCGTCTCCGCCCAGGTGTGGTCGATCAGCGCATCGAGGCCGTGGCCACGCAGCAGGAAGAAGCCGTGCGACCGGCAGGCGGCGTCGAGCGCCGCCCGTTCGGTGGCGGAGGGATCGGCGATGTCGACGACGGGGACGGGCGAACCGGTCATGGCCTCATCCTGGCTTCTGGACGCGGTCGATGGCGAACGTACGCTCGATCCCATGTCCTCGCCCGACGCCACCGGCCCCGTTCGTCAGACCTTCCCGCTCGGCCCCCAGTGGCCCACCGTCGACCCGTTCCTCTTCGTGGCCCACCACGACGACGCCTACCCGGCCGGCGACGGCCGCCTCGGCCCGGCCGCCTCGCTCGAAGGACGTGAGATGGGCTCGGACTTCTCGGGACGCGACGGCTGGAGCATGTACCACGGCAGCCACGTGCCCGGATTCCCCCAGCATCCGCACCGTGGGTTCGAGACCGTCACCTACGTGCGCCAGGGGTTGATCGACCACGCCGATTCGCTCGGTGCCACCGCCCGGTTCGGTCGCGGCGACACCCAGTGGATGACCGCCGGCGCCGGCGTGCAGCACTGCGAGATGTTCCCGCTCGTCGACGACGAGGGCCCCAACCCCCTCGAACTGTTCCAGATCTGGCTCAACCTGCCGGCCGCCGACAAGATGGTCGACCCGTACTTCACGATGTTGTGGGACCACAACACCCCGAAGGTGGTCGACAAGGACGACGACGGACGTCGGATCGAGGTGACGGTGGTGGCCGGATCCCTCGCCGGGCACGTGGCGAGCGCGCCGCCGCCCGACTCGTGGGCGTCGAAGGTCGAGGCCGATCTCGCGATCTGGCACATCGTGCTCGAGCCCGGCGCCACCTGGACCCTGCCCGCGGCCGCCGGTCCGGAGACCCTGCGCACGCTCTACGCCTTCACCGGGTCGGAGGTGACCATCGGCGACACGACGATCGGCGCCGGCACGGGTGCACTCGTCGAGGCCGGTGACGATCTCGTGCTCACCGCCGGCGACGGCGGCATCGAACTGATGCTGCTCCAGGGCCGGCCCATCGCCGAACCCGTCGCCCGCTACGGGCCGTTCGTGATGAACACCCGCGCCGAGATCGAGCAGGCCTACCGGGACTACCAGGCCACGCAGTTCGGTGGCTGGCCCTGGGACGGGCCCGACCCGAACCACGGTGCCGACGCCGGTCGGTTCGCGATCCACGCCGACGGGCGCCGCGAGGACGTCGACGCCTGAGCCGGGCCGCGGGCCCCACGGGCCGTCACCTCAGCGACGAGCGGTGTCGAGTGCGTCGCGCTCGCTCGACGATCCGGCCGGAAACAGCCACATCACGAGAGCTCCCGACGCGATGAACGCGAGCGTCATCCAGATCCAGGCGTAGCGGAAGCCGTCGAGCCCGCCGTCACCGAGGGCGATGAGGGTGATCGTCATCGAGATGCCGAGGGAGTAGGCCGCCTGGCGGATCGTGTTCTGTGTCGCGCCGGCGACGCCGAACTTCGCCGGCGGGATGTCGGCGAGGGCGGCCGAGCTCCACGTCGCCACCGTGAGCCCGACCCCGACGCCGCCGATGAGCGAGATCGGCAGGAAGCGGCTCCAGACCGTGGCCTCCTCGGAGTACAGCAGGAGTGCGAGCACGTTCGAGACGGCGAGCAGCCCACACCCGGCGCCGAGCACCCATCGATGCCCGGCCCGGTCGGCGAGCCGGCCGGTGAGCGGCGACGCGATCGACGCGAGCAGCGGTCCGGGGATGAACGCCAACCCGACGGTGGTGAGGGGCTGATCCCACAGATCCTGCAGCAGGAGCGACGAGGTGAGGCCCGACGAGGTGAACGCGAAGCCGTAGAAGATGACCGCCACGTTCGAGGCCATGAACGACCGGTAGCGGTAGAGGTCGAGATCGAGGAGGGGCTCGGGGTGGTTCCGGGAGCGGCGGACGAGGGTCGGGAACAAGGCGGCGCCGACGATCACGAGGGCCCAGACCCGCCAGTCGGCGAGACCCCAGGTCTCGCTCTGCACGATGCCGAACATGACGAGGCCGACCGCCAGGGTGCCGATGACCACGCCGGCCACGTCGATCTTCCCGGTGGCGTCGGGGTCGCGCGACTCGACGAGCAACCGGGGCCCGAGCACGAGGATGACGAGGCAGAGCGGCACGTTCACGAGGAAGATGGCCCGCCAGTCGAACGCCTCGATCAGCAGCGAGCCGACCGCCGGGCCCACCACCGCACCCATGGCGCCGCTGGCGCCGGCCACACCGATCGCCGTCGAGCGTTTCGACGGGGGGAAGCCGGGGAGCACCACGGCGAAGCCGGATGCCGTGGTGATGGCACCGCCGATCGCCTGGACGACCCGGGTGGCGATCAGGATCTCGACCGAGCCGGCGAACCCACAGAGCAGCGAGCCGAAGCCGAACAGCGCGACACCGGGCAGGAAGATCCTGCGTCGCCCCACCGAATCGGCGATCCGACCGGCGGCGAGCAGGAGCGCGCCGACCACCACGCTGTAGCCCGAGATGATCCACGACAGCTCGGCGTCGGTGGCGGCGAAGTCCTCACGGATCGACGGGAACGCGACGTTCACCGCCGAGATGTCGATCACGACCAGGAAGATCATGAGCGTCGACACGCCGAGGGCGAGCCACGACGAGCGCGGCACCTCCGCCTCGGCGGGTGCGCCGTCCGGGCCGAGGGCGGTCACGCGAGCGACTCGAGAAAGGTGCGGACCCGATCGGTCCAGGTGGCGACGTCGTCGGCCGAGTGGGCCACATGGGTCGTGACGTCGGGCAGCAGTTCGTCGAGGCGGTCGGCCGTCGCCACGGGATGGCCGTCGTCCCCGCTCCAGGCGAGCACGAGTGCGGGCGCCTCGATCCCGGCGAGGACGTCCGGCTCGGGGAGGTCCGCGCCGGTCATCGATCGCAGGACGAAGGCCAGCCGCTGCGGATCGGCGTCGAGCAGATTCCGTTCGGCACGGGCCCGCCACGCCGGGTCGCCGCGGAACGCGTCCGGCACCGGCGCGTCGTCGAGCCCGTCGATCAGGGGGCGGGTGCCCTTGGCGTCGACGATCGAGGCCATCAACTCGTAACGGTCACGCTGGGCCCGGCGGGTGTCCCAGGCCGTCGGCGGGATCACCAGGACGAGGCCGCGGATGCGGTCCGGCGCGTGGACGGCGGCCCACAGCGAGGTGCCGGTCCCGAGGGAGGCGCCACCGGCGACGTAGGTGTCGATGCCGTTGGCCTCGGCGAGGGCGAGCTGGTCGAGGGCGGCGTCCGCCCAGGCGTTCGTCGACCCGTGGGGGAACGAGGCCGCCTCGGTCTCCCCGTGGCCTCGGGCGTCGTAGCGCAGCACCCGGGCCGTGCCGTCGAGCCCGTCGAGGTCGACGAGTGGGAAGCGGCGTTCGGCGGCTCGGCTCGACGTCAGCCCATGGCTCCAGACCAGGTCGGCAGGACCGGCACCGAGCAGCTCGGTCCCGAACGTGGCGTCACGAACGGTCGTCGTGCCGGACGTCACCGGGGAGGTCGGGGCACGAGGACGGGCACCTCGGCAACGTATCGCTGGTACTCGGCTTCATCGCCCCAGCGTTTCGCCGCTCGGCGCTCCAGCATCGGCAGCCCGCTGATCCGGGTGAGCAGCAGCGTCACGAACACGGGCGACACCAGCGCCACCCACCGCCAGCCCGACAGGATCGGCAGGGCCAGGATCGCCATCCCGGTCCACAGGGTGATCTCGCCGAAGTAGTTCGGGTGTCGGCTCCACGCCCACAGCCCGGTCGTGATGAACCGTCCGTCGTTCGCCGGGTCGGCCCGGAAGGCCGACTTCTGCTGGTCGGAGATCGCCTCGAACCCGAAGCCGATCACCCAGACGACGATGCCGATGACCCCGACGATGCCGAGGGTGCGGCGCTCGGCGGAGGTGATGATGGCGAGCGCCGCCGCGGCGGTGAACGTGACCCACAAGCCCTGCAGGGTCCAGGTCATGAGGAAGCGGAGGAAGTCGACCTTGATGGCGTCGAACCGTCCGTCCTTCCCGTCTCGCCGCACTCGTCGGAAGAGGAAACTGCCGAGTCTCGCCGCCCAGATGACGACCATTGCGGCGGCGATCCAGGCCCGGGCGTCGAGGCCGTCGGAGAGCACCAGGGCCGTCACGGTCACCGTGAGGTAGGTGATGGATCCGGTGAGGTCGTAGTAGTGCTCGGTCTGCGCGAGGAAACTCGGCACGAACACGATCAGGTTGATGGCGAAGGCGAGGGCGGCACACAACGCGAAGATCGGTAGCCCGTCGTCGCCGAGCCGGGTCGAGCCGTCGCTGCCGGCCCATCCGACGAGCCCGCCGATGGTGAGGGCGACGACGGTGCCGACGATGGAGATCTGGCGGGCCTTGGTCATGGCGGCAACGTAGTGGTGGGCGGTGGTCGCACCCCGATTCGTGCAGCCCGCAACGAACTCGCCACCTAGGGTCGGACCCGTGACGGTTCTCATCGCCGGTGGCGGTATCGCCGGGCTCTCGCTCGGACTCACCCTGCACGAGATCGGGGTCCCGTTCCGGGTGTACGAGTCGGTGCGCTCGATCCGGCCACTCGGTGTCGGCATCAATCTCCAGCCGAACGCCGTGCGCGAACTCGACGATCTCGGCCTCGCCGATCGGCTCGGGGAGATCGGCATCCCGACCGAGGAGTGGGTGCTCGCCTCGGCCGAGGGCAACGAGGTCTACGCCGAGCCACGCGGGCTCGCCGCCGGCTATCGATGGCCCCAGTACTCGGTCCATCGGGGACGGCTGCAGATGCTGCTCCACGATGCCCTCGTCGAACGGGCCGGTGCCGACCATGTCGTGGTCGGACATCGCTTCGTCGACGCCTCGCAGACCCCGAGTGGTGTGACGGCGACCTTCGAGGACCGTGCCACCGGCGCACGGGTGGCGATCGACGGCGAGCTGCTGGTCGGCGCCGACGGGCTGCACTCGGCGGTCCGGCGTGGGTTCGCTCCCGACGAGGGCCCGCCGGTGTGGGGTGGGGCGGTGCTGTGGCGGGGGACCGCGTTCGGTCCACCCGTGCGGACCGGTGCCTCGTTCGTGTTGTTGGGCTCGCTCGATCAGCGCTTCGTCCACTATCCGATCGCGCCCGTCGAGCCCTCCACCGGACGCCAACTGCAGAACTGGATCGCGGAGCTCACCTTCGACCCCGCCGAGGGGTGGGGGAGCAGCGACTGGAACCGGCGCGTCGAGACCGACACCTTCGCGCCGGCCTTCGCCGACTGGGACGTCGGGTGGCTCGACGTGCCGTCGCTGATCGCGGGCGCCGACGAGGTGTTCGAGTACCCGATGGTCGATCGGGACCCGATCGACCGGTGGGTCGACGGACGCATCGCGCTGATGGGGGACGCCGCCCACGTCATGTATCCGGTCGGTTCGAACGGGGCGAGTCAGGCGATCGTCGATGCCCGGGTGCTCGGGAGGCGTCTCGTCGACCACGGGGTCGGGCCGGCGGCACTCTCCGCCTACGAGGCCGATCTCCACGAGGACGTGTCGGCGCTCGTGCTGCGCAACCGTGGCGCCGGACCGATCGCGATCCTCGGCGAGGTCGACCGTCGATGTGGTGGTGTGTTCGACGACATCGACGACGTGATCCCTCCAGCGGAGGTGGAGGCCTTCATGGCCGGCTACAAGGCGGCGGCCGGGTTCGCCATGGACACACTCAACGCGGCGGCACCGACGATCGCACCGGGGGAGAAGGCATGACCGACGACGAGCTGACCCCCTGGGCAAACGCCGGGTTGTTCGACCCGGCGGATCCGGCATCGGCCGCCATGGCGGAGCTGTTCCGCTACTACTCCTCGATCGGGCTCCACCCCGACCTCCTCGACTCCCACGACCCGGACCGGCTCGGCTCGGCGATCAACCGGTACCTGTTCCAGCCCGGCGTCCGCATCGACGCGGCCGAGGTCTGCGCCCGGCTCGGACTCGACGACGACGGATTCCGGGAGCGGTGCCGGGTGCTCGGGTTCGATCCGGACCGTGGCTACTCCGAGCTCGAGGTCGAGACGATCGCCAGCTTCGACGCCGCGTCCACGTTCTTCTCCACCGACGAGGTCGAGCGGTTCGTCCGTGCACTCGGCGCCGTGATGGACCGACTGGCCGATGCGGCCTCGACGTTGTTCCAGATCGACGTCCTCTCACGGATGGACGCGGAGGCCGATCTCGTGGAGATGGCGAGGAAGAACGTCGAGTCGGTCGCCCTCGTCGACGTGTTGTTCCCGGCCATGCGTGCGGTCTTCCTCGACCGGCTCACCCGGGCCGGTCGCCTCAACGACCTCGCCCGCGCCGGTGCCGAGGCCGGCCGATCGACGGTCGCCACCACGATCGGCTTCGTCGACGTCGTCGGTTCCACCTCGATCACCACCACGCTCGACCCGGACGACCTCGGGCTCCTCATGGCCGACTTCGAAGCGCGTGCCTACGACCTCGTGCACGCTCATCCGGGGCGGATCATCAAGTTGATCGGCGACGAGGTGATGTTCACCGCCGTCGACCCCGACGACGCCGTGGATCTCGCGATCGCCTTCGTGCGGGCGTTCACCGCGATGGGTCTCGAACCGCGTGCCGGGCTCTGTTTCGGCCAGGCCGTCAGCCGCGGCGGCGACCTCTTCGGCGCCCCCGTGAACACGGCGGCCCGGCTGGTCGGCCATGCGGTGCCGGGCGAGATCCTGCTTCCGACGGCGACCGCGGCACAGCTCGGTCGCCACGACGTCGAGCCCGCGGGCCGTCGTCAACTCCGCGGCTTCGACGAGCCGATGGTGACGAGTGCGATCCTCGTGGCCCCGGCGCCTCCGGCGAAGTGAAACAAACAATCCGTACGACTCTTTGCATTCAAAACTCTCGGCTCTAGAGTTTTGGTTCCACTCAATGAATTCGTGCAGACGCGGGGATCTGCGGCGTGGTGGTGGACGCTGCGGATCGGCCCGGGCGAACGATCGACGAATTCTTCATTCGGAGGTTCCGATCAATGTCAGCAGAACAAGCCGTCCGTGACTATCTGTCCTATCTGGCCGACCCCGAGTCGGTTCGAGATGATGCACGCATCGCCGAGCTCGACGCGGCGGCGTCCGCCGCGAGCGACCCCATCGAGCGACTCCGGGCGCTCGACGCCCTCGCCAAGGCCAAGGCGGTCGACGGCACCGAGATCCGTAACGGCTTCGTGGCTCACGCGAAGGCCTGGGCCGATGGTGAGAACATCGATGCGGCCGCGTTCCGTGAGATGGGTGTCCCGGCCGACGTGTTGCGCGACGCCGGCTTCGGCGGCGCCCGGCGTGCCCGTGCGGCCAGCTCCGGCGGTGCGCCCCGGTCGCGGGTCACCCAGGCCGAGATCAAGGCCGTGATCCCCTCGGCGCCCTTCACCAAGAAGGACCTGGTCGCCGTGTCCGGCGCCAGCATCGGCTCGGTGACCAAGGTGATCGACGAGATGATCGCCGCCGGCGAACTCGAGAACCGCGGCGACGATCCGGACTGGGCCGGCCGCGGGCGGATCCCGACCCTCTACGCCCGCACCTGAGCCTGGTGTCGCCGTGATCCGCGGCGGCCTCCGGGCGGAGGCCGCCGGTGGATCACCTCATCGGAGCGGGGTGGATCTGCTCGCCGAGTGCCCCGTGCGGCGGGCCTACGTTCGATGGTGTGTGGACCTGGATCGATCGAGTGATCCGTGGCGGTGTCGTGATCTTCATGATCTCGGCGATCGCCACGCTCGCCCTCGACCGCCTCGAACGTGACCGGGCGGCGGCCGAGGCGCCGACGCTCGACGCCGCCGCGGCGGCCGCGGCCTCCACGGCCCGGCTCACGGCGCTGACGTGTGCCGGCCATGTGCGTGGCACGGCCTTCGCCGTCGAGGGGGCCATGGTCACGAACGAGCACCTGGTGGCCGGCGCGGATGCCGTCCGGCTCGACGACGGGCGGGTCACGGTGGAGCGAGCGGTGGTCGGTGCCACCGACGGCTCCGACCTCGCCGCGCTCGAGCAGACCTCCCTCCCGCCCCTCGTGCTCGCCGACTCCCCGGCTGCGGCCGGCGACCCGGTGACCGTGGCCGGGCATCCCGGTGGCGGACCCCTCCGGTTGCGTCACGGAACCGTCCAACTCGTGACCGACGGGCCGGCGTTCGGCTTCACCACCCCGGTGCTCGTGGTCGACGTCGTGATCGAGGAGGGGTTCAGCGGCGGGCCCGTGCTCGACGCCTCGGGTGAGGTCGTCGGCGTGCTCGCCGCGGTCGACGCCGTCACCGGTCTGGCGATCGCCACACCGTCGTCCGTCCTCGACGATTGGCTCGGCCGACCCGCTGCTACCGTCCCCTCGCCTTGTCCGGATCAACTCTCCGACTGAGCGGCCGATGAGCGTCACAGGACCGAACACGGCCGATCGGCCGGACTCGGACTGCGAGAGCAGCAGCATGGACACACGATCGAACAGCGGAGGCGGCGGCCTCGGTCGCGGCCTGGCCGGCATCATCGGCGACGCACTCGACTCCGACCGTGCACCGGAGGTCTCGGCGCTCCTCGGCGCCGACGCGACGGCCCGGTCACCCCGGATCCGTGAGGCGGTCGCCCGCCTGGCGCTCGGCGCCGTGCGCGACCGGTTCGCGGCCGACGCCGTGTTGCTCGCCAATCTCGAGCAGGGCCGACCCGTGGCGCTCACGACCTCCGCCGGCAGCGGCTGGGGCTCGGACGACGGCGCCCGCTTCGAGGTGCACGGTCGACTCTGGCGCACCCTCGTCGCCGCCCGCGGCCAGCACCACCAGGTCAATCTCGACTCCGGCCCGGCGGCGTGGTTCTGCCACCAGCCCGGCACGGTCGGCTCGACGGCGGCCGCCGTGGTCCGCACCGTCCCCTTCGACGAACACGAAGAGAGCCTGCTCGCCCGCCTCGTGCGATCCGTCGTGGCCGCCATGGCCCATGACGCGGCCCTCGTCGCCTCCTGGGGGCTCGAGGTCGATGTCGCCGACGACGTCGCCGTCACCGTGCACGGCCGCACCCACCACGGCGATGCCGATGTCGCCGCCGCGCTCGGGCACTGCGGGGACGGGCTCGAGGTCCCCTTCGTCGGGACCACCGAGATCGACGGGCAGGGTCTCAGCCTCGCCGTGATCGACGACGGTGCCGGCGCCCCCGTGATCGGTGTCGCCGTGCGGGAACTCGGCGATCCCGCCGGACCCGTGGAAGCCATCCTGCTCGGCGCCCACCTGCTCGGCCGCGGGCCCGACGGCGGCTGATTCCGCCCACACCCGTCACCGTCCGGTCGATGGTGACGGATCCCCTGCGGGGGTGACCCGGACCGGGCGCGGTGCGGAGCTAGCGTGTCCGGCGTGCTCGGGCTGCTCCGCAAGCTGCTTCGGATCACGGTGCGTGTCAGCTCGCTCGGCCTCGTGCTGCTGGGTGTCGCCACCGTGTTCGCCATCGTGGGTGGCATCGTGCTGCCCCAGTTCGTGACGATCGCGACGGCCAACGAGGGCGTGGCGGCGGAGCTCGAACTCGACCGGCTCGAGGAGCGCTCGTCGGTGTTCGCCTCCGACGGCAGCTTCCTCAGCTTCCTCGTGGGTGCCGAGCGGAACCGGGAGAACATCCCGCTCGACGAGATCCCCCAGCCGGTCATCGACGCGGTGCTCGCCATCGAGGACGAGGCGTTCTACGCCCACAACGGCGTGAACCCGCAGGCCATCGCCCGTTCGTTGGTGGAGAACATCAACGCCGGCGGCATCGAGCAGGGTGGTTCGACCATCACCCAGCAGCTCGTGAAGAACGCCCTGCTCACGAACGACCAGGATCTCTCCCGCAAGACCCTCGAAGCGTTCTACGCACTGCGGCTGGAGCGACAGTTCACGAAGGACGAGATCCTCGAGCGGTATCTCAACACCATCTACTTCGGTGCCGGTGCCTACGGGATCCAGGCCGCGGCCGAGGTCTACTTCGACAAGGACGCCGCCGAGCTCGACTGGCCCGAAGCGGTCATCCTCGCCGGGGTCATCCGGAACCCGCTGCGCAACGACCCGACGCTCAATCCCGAGCAGGCCCGCAGCCGCCGCAGCGTCGTGCTCAACCGTCTCGTCGCCACCGGCGACCTCACCGCGGACGAAGCCGAGTCGCTCGACCGCGGCCCGATCCCGTCGGAGCGCAAGCGCCCCGCGTCGTTCGTGCCCGACAGCTACTTCGTCGACGCCGCACTGTCCGAGCTGCTCGACAACCCCGACATCCCCATCGGCGAGACCCGAGAGGATCGCCTCAACGCCATCTACGGCGGTGGTCTGCGGATCTTCACGACCCTGGAGCCCGACACCCAGGCCGCGGCCGAGCGTGCCGTCGACGAGCTCGGGCCGATCGACGACCGCGGTTTCACGACCGCCATCGCCACGATCGAGACCGGTACCGGCGCGGTGCGGGCCATCGTCGGTGGTGAGGACTTCGGGCGGGTCGAGTTCAACCTCGCCACCCAGGGCCAGCGCCAGCCCGGCTCGTCGATGAAGACGTTCGTGCTGGCCGCGTTCTTCGAACAGGGCTACGGGCCGAACAACACGGTGCGTTCCGATGCGCCGTGCTCGTTCGAGAACCCCGGCGGTGCCCCCGACCCGTATGAGGTCCGTGGCGGGAGCCGCAACGGTGGCCGCGCCTCGGTCCGTTCCCTGACCCAGGTCTCGTCGAACTGCGGGTTCGTGCGTCTCGGCATCATCGCCGGCAACGACGCGGTGGTCGAGGTGGCCGAACGCCTCGGGATCCAGACCCCGCTCGACCCGGTCATGTCCCTGCCGCTCGGTGTGAGCGAGGTCATCCCCGTGCAGATGGCCGAGGCCTACGGGGCGATCGCCAACGACGGCATCCGCAACGAGCACTTCTACATCGAGCGCATCGAGGACCGCAACGGCGAGGTCATCTACGAGCACCAGCTCGCAGGTTCCCGAGCCATCTCGGTGCAGAGCGCCCGCCAGATCACCGATGTGCTCGCCTCGAACGTCACCGGCGGCACCGGCACCGCCGCCCGGCTCGCCGGCGGCCACGAGGCCGCCGGCAAGACCGGCACGACGCAGGACTTCTCCGACGTCTGGTTCGTCGGATACACCCAGCACTACGCCACCGCCGTGTGGGTCGGCCACCCCGAGGAGCGAGTCGACCTGCGGAACATCCAGTTCCGGGACCGCGTCGTGCCCCGGGCGTTCGGTGGCACGGTCGCCGCCCCGATCTGGGGTGCCTACATGAACGAGATCCACGAGGGGCTCGAGCCGATCGAGTTCGACCCGCCGCCCGACGGCAACGGGGGCTCGACCTACATCAAGACCCCGGGCGAGATCGAGTCCTGCGGCTCGGGTGGCCTGGCCTCGTTCGGCTCGTCGACGACGCTGCGGGACTCCGACGGCGACGGCGTGAACGACTGCTTCGACATCGTGATCCCGCCGACGTGCCCGCCCACCACCGCCGAGGACGGCTCGATCACCTACGAGGTCGATCCCGACGGCGACGGCCGACCCAACTGCCGGATTCCGGCCACGACGACGACCGTGCCGGGCGAGACCACCACCACCGTCGCCGGTGGTGACACGACGGCACCGCCGGCCACCACCGCACCGCCGGCGACGACGGCGCCACCGGCCACCACCGCGCCACCGGCGACGACGGCGCCGCCGGCCACGACGGCCCCACCGGCCACCACGGCGGCCGGCGGCTAGGTTCGGCCGGGTGACCGACCTCGAACAGCTCCTCGACGTCCAAGCCGTCGACACCCGACTCGACGTGCTGCGACAGCAGCGGGCCAAGCACCCGATCGCTGCCGAGATCGCCGCGATCGGCGCCGAGCGTGACACGGCCCAGGGGGCGGTGGACGTGGTGGAGGCCGAGCGCGCCGAGCTCCTGCGGGCCCAGCAACGCATCGACGACGAGGTGTCGTCCTTCCGCTCGAAGAAGGAGGCCGCCGAGGCGAAGCTCTACGACGGATCGGTGGAGGCACACAAGGAACTCCTCGCCGTTCAGGAGGAGATCCGCTCGCTCGGCGAACGCCAGACCGCACTCGAGGACGACGAGCTCGAGGTGATGGAACAGGTCGAGGAGGTCACCGGCCGCCTCGACGCCGCCCGGTCGGTGGTGCAGGGCCACGAGGATCGCATCACCGTGCTCGAGGCGGAACTCGCCGTGGCCCTGGAGGCGGTCGACGCGGAGATCGTCGAGGTCACCACCGAACGCGACGCCGTCGCCGAGCCGGTCGACGACGGGTTGCTCGGCCGCTACGACACGATCCGTTCGGCGCTCGGTGGGGTGGGTGTGGCCCGGTTGTCCGGCGGGACCTGCCTCGGCTGCGGCATGACGCTCTCCGCCGTCACCGTCGATCAGATCAAGAAGCTGCCGGACGACGCCGAACCGACGTGTGAGGAGTGCGGGCGCCTCCTGGTGCGGTGATCGCCCCGCCCGGGCGGCACACTCGCGTCCGATGTTCCTCTGGTTCGTGATCCTCGCCCCGATCCTGGTGGCCGAGGTCTTCCGCTCGCCGATGGTCGACTACCGGATGGTGGCGCTCGGTGCCGCCCTGCCGTTGCTCGAGGTGTTCGCCGGTGGGGCACGGGTGCTCCACACCCTGCTCGGCGCCACCGTCGTGATGGGGCTGGTGATGGGGGCCACGGTCGGTCGTCGCCTCGTCCGTCGACGCTGGTTGGGCATCCCGATCGGGTTGTTCTTCCATCTGCTGCTCGACGGGACCTGGACCCGGGCCTCCGACTTCTGGTGGCCGGCCGCCGGCTTCGAGTTCCGCCACGACACCCTGCCCGAGTTCGACCGGCCGCTCGTCGTGGGCCTGCTGCTCGAGGCGCTCGCCGTCGGCGCCGGCGTGTGGGCGTGGCGCCGCTACGAACTCGATGACGACGACAATCGCCGGTTCCTCGTCCGGACCGGTCAGCTCGCCAGGGGAGTGCTGAACTGATGCTGCACGTGGTGCGACACGGCCGCACGGCCGACAACGCGGCCGGCCGACTGCTCGGGCGGGCCGATCCCGACCTCGACGACGTGGGCCGGCGCCAGGCGGCGGCCGTGGCTGCGTCGTTCGACGGGGTCGACCGGTTGATCTCCTCGCCGCTCGCCCGGTGCCGGCAGACCGCCGAGGCCATCGGGGCCCGGTTCGGTCTCGAGGTCGAGGTGGACGACCGCTGGATCGAGCTCGACTACGGCGAGTTCGACCGGATGGGGCTGTCGTCGGTGCCGCCCGAGACCTGGGCCGCCTGGCAGGCCGATCCGGGGTTCCGCCCACCCGGTGGGGAGACGTTGCTCGAACTGGCCGACCGTGTCGGCGGTGCGCTCCATGAACTCGCCCCGACCGCGGTCGACCACGACGTCGTGGTGGTCTGCCACGTGTCGCCGATCAAGGCCGCGGTGGCCTGGGCCCTCGGGGTCGACATCGGGATCTCGTGGCGGAGCCACGTGGCGCAGGCCTCGATGCATCGGATCGCGGTGCGTGCGGCCGGTGGGAACGTCCGGCCGAGCCTGCACGCCTTCAACGACGTGTCACCCCTCGAGGGCCTTGCCGGCTGAGGCGTCACGGTCGTCCATCCACCCGAAGCGGGTGCCGCTGCCGAGCGGCGGGAAGTCGGCGGGCCGCTTCTCCAGGAAACTGGCGATGCCCTCGGCGACGTCGGCGCCGGTGAGCGACTCGTACATCAGCTCGTCGGCTTCGGCCATGGCCTCGGGCAGGGTCTGGGTCGCCACCCGGCCGAGCTGGTGCTTGATCGTGGCGATCGACGCCGGCGACGACTCGGTGCCGAGCGCACGGGCGGTCCGGATGGCGTCGTCGAGGAGCTCGTCGGCGTCGACGATCCGGTTGACGAGGCCGAGCTCGTGCATCTCCTCGCTCCGCACGACCCGGGCCGAGAGGAGCAGGTCGAGTGCGACGGCGCGACCGGCGATGTCACGCAGGAGCCAGGCGAGCCCGTATTCGGCGATGAGGCCGCGGCGGGCGAACGCGGTCGTGAACTTCACCCCCGGTGCGGCGAGACGCAGGTCGCACTGGAGGGCGAGGGCGAGGCCCATCCCCGCGCAGGCCCCGTTGATCGCCGCGACGATCGGCAAGCCGATCCCGAGCGGGATGGTGGTGGGCATGATCGTGTTGGGCAGCGGTTCGTCGTCGGGCCCGGGTCGGGTGGCGAGATCGGCGCCCGGACACCAGCCCCGACCGGTGCCGGTCACGACGATCGCCCGGATCTCCGGATCGGACTCGGCCTCGAGGAGGCGCTCGTAGTAGGCGACCTCCATGTTGCCGGTCATGCCGTTGAGGTGATCGGGTCGGTTGAACCGGAGCACGGCGACACCGTCGACGACCTCCCGGGTGCAGAGCTCGGGGTGCTTCATGGCCGCGATGGTGCCGCCTCGGGGGTGGTCGGGTCGAGCCGGACCAGGCAGGCGGCGGCGAGGGTCGAGCTGGCGACGGCGGCGAGGATCGTCGTGCCGTAGCCGACCGAGTCGATCAGGACACCCGCCAACGCCGGGCCACACAACGAGCCGATGGCGGCCGAGGTGTAGAGGGTGCCGAGCACACCGCCGAGGCCGTCGAGACCGAACTTCTCGGCGACCACGGCGGGGGAGAGGGCGATGAACCCGCCGTAGCCGAGGCCGAGGGTGACGGCGTAGACGACCAGGAGCACGAACCGGTCGTCGGCCACCCACCACACGACGTGCGAGCCGGCCATGACGGCGAACGAGAGGCGATAGAGCCGGATCGCGCCCACACGCGCCGCGAGTGCGCCGAGGCCGAGACGCCCGACGACGGAGGCCCCACCGATACATCCGACGAGGGTCGCGGCGGCCACGGGGCGGATGCCGCGCTCCTCGGCGTAACTCGCGAGGAACACGAAGGGCACGAACAACGCGAGGCTGACCAGCGTGGCCGAGACGTAGAGCACCCGGAAGTCGGCGGATCGGGCGAGTTCGGCCGGGGATCGTGGACGGGCCGAGGGCACGGCGGCCGGTCCGTGGCGGGCCACCGTCGACACGACCAGCAGGGTGGTGGCCCCGACGGCGGCCTCGATGAGGAAGGTGCGGCGCCACCCCACGGCGTCGATGAGGGCGGCGGCCACCGGGGAACCGACGAGGGTGCCGAGCCCGATGCCGGCCACGGCGACACCGAGCGCGGCGGTGCGGCGGCGTTCGAACCACCCGCCGACGGTGGCGACCATCGGCACGTAGCCACATGCCACGGCCCACCCGACGCCGAGGCCGTAGGCGAGGTAGGCGAGCCAGATCGTCGGGGCGAGCGTGGTGGCGACGAGCCCGAGGGCGAGTGATGCCGCGCCGGCCCGCAGCACGGGTGCGGGCCCGGCCCGATCGGCCCAGCGGCCGGCGACGGGTGCGAGGAAGAAACTGAGGCCCGTGGTGACGCCGAAGACGAGGGCGGTCGCGCCGCTCGAGGTGCCGAACTCCGCGGCGATCGACTCGAAGAAGGCGCCGAAGCTGTAGAGCACACCGAACACGCTGAACATCGAGGCCGCCGCCGCTCCGGCGACGAGCCACGAACGGCGGGAGTCGAGTGCGTCGGTGGTGGTCATGTGCTCACCCGGGGTCCGGCGGCCGGGTGGTGGCGTTGGGTCACCATGAACGCCGCACCGGCGGCGGCGACGAGGGCACCGGCGACGACGAGGGCGGTGCCGATGGAGGTCTCGTCGCTCAACCAACCGAGCAGGAAGGGGCCGAGGAGGAAGCCGACGTCGCCGGCCGAGCGGTATATCGCCACGCCGAGGCCCCGGATGTGGGCGGGGGTGATGTCGGCGGCGAAGGCACTCGGCGCGGGTCCGGCGGTGCCCGTCCCGAGCGACATCACGACGTTGCCGAGCACGAACACCGTGGGAGCGGTGGAACTGGCGATGAGCATCGGGCCGAGGCCGGCCATGACGCCGGAGAACAGGATCAGATGGCGGCGGCCGACCCGATCGGCGAACCGGGCGGCGGGGAGCAGGGTGAAGAGGGTCATCGCGCCGGTGAGGGTGAACACCAACCCGATCTCGCTCGGCCCCCAGCCGAGTGCGGTGTCGGCCCGGAGGGGCACGAGCACGGCCCGGGCGCCGGCGCGGATCATGAAGATCGTCATCGTGGTGGCCGCCAACGCGAGGAAGGGGCCACTCCACAGCAGGGTCCGGGCGGCCGAGCGGCTCGTGACGGGCGCGTCGTCGGTGGTGCCCTCGGCCGTGGTGTCGTCGGCCCCGGCCGAGGTGTCGGCCATCGACCGGGTCTCCGGCAACCGGCGCGCCGCGTACACGGCGGCGACGATGGCGAGGGCTCCCACCACCTGGAACGGTGAGGCCAGCCCGTAGCGGTCGGCGATGAGTCCGCCGAGCCCCGGTCCGAGAGCCACACCGAGACTCAACGCCCACTGATTGGTGGCCACGTAGCGGGACATCCGATCGGGGCCGGCGATGTCGATGAGGTAGACGAGTGCCCCGCTCATGTAGAACGCCGAGCCGGCGCCCGCGACGAATCGCCATGCGAGCAACGTCCAGATGTCGCCGGCCGCGCCGGATCCGAACATCCCGATCGAGGTGATGATCGGACCGCCGATCAGCAGGACCCGGCGGCCGAACCGGTCGGCGATGATGCCGGCCGGCACGTTGAGCACGAGCCGTGCGGCGGCGAAGACCGTGAGGGTCAACCCGACCATGGTGGTCGACACGCCGAAGTCCTTGGCGAACAGGGGTGTCACCGGGGAGACGACGCCCTGGCCCGCCATCACGAGGAACGTCGCACCACACAGCGCGAGGAGACGTTCGTCGGCCCGCAGTCGTTGGACGAAGGGCCGATCGAGGAGGGAGGACACTGCGGCGCAGTCTGGTGCGCCGGCCCGGCTCCCTCCAAGCGCCGACGGCATCGGTAGTGTCCGCACCGTCCCCGAGCCGGAGCCCCCATGCCGCCCACCCCCGTCGATCGCACCAGTGCCGCTCCGTTGTGGGCACAGCTCGAGGCCGATCTCCGTCGTCGGGTCGAGGCCGGTGAGTTCCGTGACTCGTTTCCGACCGACCTGCAGCTGACCGAGACCTACGGCGTCAGTCGACACACCGTGCGTGAGGCGATCCGGCACCTCAATCGCAGTGGCCTGCTCACCCGGCAGCGGGGTCGGGGCACGGTCGTCAACGCCGCCCGGTTCGAGCAGTCGCTCGGCACGCTCTACAGCCTGTTCCAGACGGTCGAGTCGGCCGGGGTCGACCAGACCAGTGAGGTCGTGCGGTGCGAACGGGTGGTCGACCCGGCCGCGGCCGCACGCCTCGAGCTCGACGAGGGTGCGTCACTCGTGTTGCTCGAACGCATCCGGTTCGCCGGGGGTGCGCCGCTGGCGGTGGACCGTGCCTGGTTGCCGGCCGAGGTCGGCGCGGGCCTGCTCGAGGTCGACTGGTCGCACACGGCGCTCTACGCCGAGCTGGCCGCCGCCGGGGCGCCGGTGCCGAACGAGGGGTGGGAGCGGCTCACTCCGGTGGTGCCCGACGAGATCGACCGGGAACGCCTCGAGCTCGGTGTCCACGAGGCCGCGTTCTTCCTCGAGCGGCTCGGTGCCCGGGATGGCCGGCCGGTGGAGTGGCGCACCACCGTGATCCGCGGCGACCGCTACCGCTTCGTGAGCGACTGGACCGCCGGGACGGGCAGCCGCCTGCGACCCTCCGCCGACTGAGGTTCTCACCGCCGCGGTCGTGGCCGTTGACCCCGGTCCGGAAATGAACGTACATTTCCGGACGAGGTGCTCGCCCGGTCGATCGCGGGTGCCGGGGAGCCCGCGATGATCTTCGAACAGCACTACCTCGACTGCCTCTCGCAGGCGTCGTATCTCATCGGCGACGAAGGCACCGGCCGTGCGGTCGTGGTCGACCCGCGGCGTGACGTCGAGCCCTACCTCGCCTCCGCCGCCGAGCACGGACTCACGATCGAGCTCGTGCTCGAGACCCACTTCCACGCCGACTTCCTGTCGGGGCACCTCGAGCTCGCCGCCGCGACCGGGGCGACGATCGCCTACGGCTCGGCGGCCGACACCGAGTTCGAGTCACGCAAGCTGGCCGATGGTGAGCGGATCGAGCTCGGTGATGTCGTGCTCGAGATCCGCCACACGCCGGGCCACACCCCCGAATCGATCAGCATCGTCGTGTTCGAGTCGGCCGACGCCGCGCCCCACGCCGTGCTCACGGGCGACACCCTCTTCATCGGCGATGTCGGCCGGCCCGACCTGCTGGCCTCGAAGGGTGTGACCTCAGACGAGCTCGCCGGCATGTTGTACGACTCACTGCACGGCCAGCTCATGACCCTGCCCGACGAGACCCGCGTGTATCCGGCCCACGGTGCCGGCTCGGCCTGTGGGAAGAACCTGTCGACCGACACCTGGTCGACCATCGGAGAACAGCGGCGGTCCAACTACGCCGTCGCGCCGATGGAGCGTGCGGCGTTCATCGACGTCGTCACGGCGGGCCAGAGCGCACCCCCGGCCTACTTCTCCTACGACGCCGGGCGGAATCGTGAGGACCGGCCGCTGCTCGACGAGCACGTGGCACCGCGGGCCCTCACCCTCGACGAGGTCGTGGCCGCCGTCGACGGCGGCGCCCTGGTGCTCGACACCCGCGACCCCGAGACCTTCGCCGCGGCGCATCTGCGTGGCTCGATCAACGTCGGGCTCGGCGGCCGGTTCGCCGAGTTCGCCGGTGGTGTCGTCGCCCCCGACCGGGACCTCGTGCTCGTCGCCGAACCCGACCGTGTGATCGAGGCCCGGAACCGGCTCGCCCGGATCGGCTTCGACCGGGTCGTCGGTGTGCTCGCCGACCACGACGAGTTCTTCGCCGCCCGCCCGGACCTGGTGGCTCCGGCCGACCGCATCGACGTCGCCGATCTCGTCGACCGACTCGCCGACGTGCAGCTCGTCGACATCCGCCAGCCGGGGGAGACCGCGGCCGGTGCGGTCGAGGGTGCGGTCCTCGTGCCGCTCACCACGCTGCGGGCCGAGCACGGCGTGCTCGATCCGAGCCGGCCCACCGTCGTGTATTGCGCGGGCGGTTATCGATCGTCGATCGCGGCGAGTGTGTTGCGGGCCGAGGGGTTCGATCGGGTGTGCGATCTCCGGGGTGGCTACGGCGCCTGGAACGACGCCCGATCCTCCGTCGGTTAGATCAGCTAACGTGCCCGACGGCACACCGCCGGACGGTGGTGCGTCACCGACGATCAGCCTCCCGGCGGGCCGTCGGATCGACATGTGAGAAGGGGAGACCACATGGCCCGTCTCGGGTTCCTGCTCGACAGCGACAACTGCATCGGCTGTCACGCCTGCACGGTGGCCTGCA
>JAHDBV010000097.1 GCA_020630195.1 Acidimicrobiales bacterium | reverse complement strand
CCACGACTCGGCGGGCTCGGTCGGTGAAGCGTTCGAACACGTGCGGGCTCCTCGATGGACAACGGCGATGAGCCTAACCCCAGGGGGGTGACAGCGATCATCCAGGCCTGGATGCCTGATGCTGACCCGATCGGTCCGCGACGGGCGAGATCAAGCGGTTGCACAGGTCGGGACGTTCGGCCCGGGCCCCGCCGATCGGTTGAGGTTCGCAACGAATGATGTCCTACCGTTGTGGACGTGGCAGCGAATCCCATCGCCCAGTTGCCCACGGCGGCCGGCGACGCAGAACGCATCGAGCAGGTGTTGCTCGACGCGACGCGTGTCGACGGCGACCCCTACCTCTCGGAGATCGCCTCGCACCTGATCAAGGCCGGTGGCAAGCGCCAGCGTCCGCACTTCACCGTGCTCACGGCGGCCACCCGGCTGCCCGACGGGGTGGCCGTGCCGCTCGACGTGGTGCGTGGTGGTGTCGCCGTCGAGCTCGTCCAGGTCGGCTCGCTCTACCACGACGACGTCATGGACGAGGCCGACATGCGCCGCCAGGTCCAGAGCGTGAACGCCCGTTGGGGGAACCTGCGGGCCATCCTCGCGGGTGACTTCCTGCTCGCCCGTGCCTCGGAGATCGCGGCGTCGCTCGGCACCGAGGTGGCCGGCCTGCTCGCCTCGACCATCGCCCGGCTCTGCGAGGGCCAGGTGGCCGAACTGCAGACCCTGTACGACGTCGACCGCTCGATCGAGTCCTACGAGCGATCGATCGGCGGCAAGACCGCCGCCCTCTTCTCGGCCGCCACCCGCATCGGCGGCATCGTCGGCGAGCACCCCCGTGAGGACATCGACCGACTCACCGAGTTCGGCCGGCTCTACGGCATGGCGTTCCAGGTCGTCGACGACATCCTCGACTGTGTCGCCTCCGACGCCCAGCTCGGCAAGCCGGCCGGCAAGGACATGCTCGAGGGCGTGTACTCGTTGCCGGTGATCCACACGCTCACCGGCCCGAACGGCGACGCCCTGCGTTCCGTGCTCAACGACGGCCTCGACGAGAGCGACCGCCACACGGCCATCGAACTGGTCCGCCACGGCGGCGGCGTCGAGCAGGCCCTCGTGGTGGCCGAGCGCTACGTCGACGAGGCGAAGGCCGTGGTGCGGTCGGTGTCGACCAACGCCGCCGCCGAGACCCTCGCCGCCACCGCCGACCATCTGCTCGCCTCGATCCCGACGGCCAGCGCCGCCGCGTGACCGACCGGCCCCACGGGGACCGAACCGAGCCGGCCGATGCGCCGATCCGTCATCTCGGTTCCGAGGTCGTGCATCGCAGCCGTTGGATGACGGTCCGGGTCGACGACATCGAGTTCGCCGACGGCTCGACCGGCACGTGGGACGTGCTGCACAAGGGGGACTTCGCCCTCATCGTGCCGGTGCACGCCGACGGGCGGGTCGAGCTGGTGCGCCAGTACCGGTACCCGCCCCGGGCGTGGTCGCTCGAGTTCCCCCAGGGGATGATCGAGCCCGGCGAGGATCAGCCCGCCGCGGCCGCCCGGGAGCTGGAGGAGGAGACCGGCTGGAAGGCGGGCTCGATCCGTCCGCTCGGCCGGTTCATGCAGGCGGTCGGCTTCTCCGAACAGCACTGTGCGGTGTTCCTGGCCACCGACCTCGAGCCGGGTCGGCGCGAGCTCGATGCGGGCGAGATCGGCATGACGACCCACACCCACACCGAAGCGGAGTTCCTGGCCGCCGTCGCCTCCGGCGAGATCGCCGATTCGTCCACGCTCGCCGCCTGGGCGATGGTGCTGGCCGACCGATCGTCGTAGCGTCGCCGGGGTGAGCACGATCGAACTCCCCGGCTACCAGCGCACCGAACGCACGCACCTCGGCGAGACCAAGACGGTCTACGTGGCGGGTGAGGGTCCGGCGGTGCTCGTCTGCACCGAGATCCCCGGGATCACCCCGTCGGTCATGGCCTTCGGTCGGCGCCTCGTCGACGCGGGCTACGCGGTGGCGCTGCCCGATCTGTTCGGCACCGCCGGCGCCGAACCCACGAAGGGCCGCCTCGCGAAGCAGGCCATCCGGGCCTGCATCTCCTCGGAGTTCGAGACCTTCCGGACCGGGCGCACCTCGTCGGCCACGAACTGGCTCCGGGCGTTCGGTCGGGAACTCCATGCCGAACACGGCGGTCCCGGCATCGGCGTGATCGGCATGTGCCTCACCGGCGGCTTCGCCCTCGGCATGATGGCCGACGAGCACGTGCTCGCTCCCGTGTTGTCCCAGCCGAGCATGCCCTTCGCCCTGTCGGCCGCCCACCGGGCGGACATCGGCCTGAGCCCGGACGACACCGCCGCCGCCGTCGCGAGTGGCTGTCCCGTGCTCGGGATGCGGTTCACCGGCGACAAGCTCTCCCCGCCCGAACGCTTCGAGACACTGCGGCGGACCTTCGGCGAGAACTTCGTCGGGATCGAGATCGACTCCTCGGAGGGCAACGGGCACGGCATCGCCGCCGACGCCCACTCCGTGGTGACCGAGGCGTTCGTCGACGAGCCCGGGCACCCCACCCGGGAGGCCCACGACACGATGCTCGAGTTCTTCGCCACCCGTCTCCGCGCCGGCTGACGCGGGGAGATCCACCCGTCGGGCGGCGGTGAGCCTGCCCATCCCCGCCGTCGCGTGCGGCGTCCACCATGGACCGGATCGAACGGCCGTGGGAGGACGTCGGGATGGATCAGGGAGTGGGTCGGGAAGGTGCGGCACCGGCATGGGCGGGACGCGCCGTGCAGCGCCCGAGTGTGCCGCCGGAGCCGGAGTCGTCGGGCGACAACACCGTCGCGGTGATCGCCGCGGGCGCGTTGATCGCGCTCGGGATCGGTGTGGCCGGGTTCTTCATCGGCCGGGGTCTCGGCAGCGGAGGAGACGGCGCGGTCGCGGTGGCCTCCGACACCGCGGTGGCGACGACCGCGGTGACGGCACTCGAACCGGCACCGGCGACCACCCCGACGACCGTGGCGCCGGCGACGACGTCGGCGCCCGACACCACCGTCGCTCCGGTCGAGACCACCGCGGCGCCCGAGACGACGATCGCGCCGGCGGAGACGATCGAGGTCGAGCCCGAACCCGTGGCGGCCGTCGAGCCCGTGGCGGACGAGACGACCCGCGCCGCGGTGCTCAGCGGCGGGGTGCTCTACCTGCGTGGCGTCGTGCCGTCCCAGGACATCGCCGATCTGATCGCGGCCCGCGCCGCCGCGGTGATCGGCGAGGAGAACGTCGTGGTCGAGTACGTCATCGACCCGGAGGCCCCGGTGCCCGGGTCGGCCCCGCTCTACGTCGACGACGTCGTGCTGTTCGCCTACGGCTCGGACCAGGTGAACCCGGCGTTCGCTCCCCTGCTCGACCTCGGCACCCTGCTGCTCACGCAGAACCCGCAGGTGACCATCACGGTCGTCGCCCACACCGACACCGACGGCTCGGCCGAGTTCAACCTCGAGCTGAGCCAGCGGCGAGGCGCGGCGGTGGCGCAGTACTGGATCGACCGGGGCATCGACCCCACCCGCATCGTGATCGACGCCCGCGGTGAGTCGGCACCCCGCGCCGACGATTCGACCCCCGAGGGTGCCCAGGCCAATCGTCGGGCCGAGTTCGTGATCACCGGTCTGCTCGACTGACGCCGCCCCGGCGATTGACACCACCCCGGCCGCCCGACAGGGTGCGGGCATGATCGAACGCCAGCTCGACCTGACCACACCCGACGGTGAGATGCCCACGTTCGTGGTGCACCCGGAGGAGGGCGGGCCGTACCCGGTCGTGCTGTTCCAGATGGACGCACCGGGCATGCGCGAGGAGATCCGGAACATGGCCCGGCGGCTCGCATCCGCCGGCTACTGGGTCATCGCGCCGCAGCTCTACTACCGGTGGGTGCGGGAGTACAACGTGTTCGAGACCGGCGACCGCGACCGGATGTTCGAGCTCATGAGCGGGCTCTCGAACGACATGGTGTGGTCCGATGCGGCGGTCTGCTTCGCCCACGCCGAGGGAGACGACCACGCGGACGCCTCGGTGGCCGGCACCGTCGGGTACTGCATGTCGGGGCCCTTCGCCCTGTATCTCGCCTCGACCCATGGTGAGCGCATCCGGGCCGCGGCGTCGATCCACGGGGTCGCGTTGGTGACCGACCGGGACGACTCGCCCCACGCCAACCTCGACGGGGTCACCGCCGAGCTCTACGTCGGCTGTGCCGAGACCGACTCGTATGCCCCGCCGGAGATGGTCGACGCCTACGAGGCGGCCCTCGCCGCATCGGGCGCCACCGGCCGGGTCGAGTGGTATCCGGGTACCGAGCACGGCTTCTCGTTCTCCGAACGGCCCCAGTACGACCGTGACGCCTCGGAGCGTCACTGGGAGCGGCTGCACTCGCTGTTCCGCCGCAACCTCCACGGCTGAGCCGTCACCGGGGAACTCCCGGGCACCGATCCCCCACCCGTCGTAGCGTCGCCGGGCATGACCGGGGAGGAGCGACGGGTCGGCCGGCTGTTCGTCGGCCTGGGTGGAGCGTTCGGCTTCACGATGTCGTGCTTCGGCGCGGCCGCGACCGTCGCCTGGGTCACCGAGGCGGGGTTGTCCCCGACGCAACTCATCGCCATGGGCGCGGTGATGGAGCTCACGGTGCTGCTCACCGAGGTCCCGACCGGCGTGGTGGCCGATCGGCACAGTCGGAAGTGGGCGACGGTGATCGGGTACCTGCTGTTCGCCGTCGGCATCGCCGGCAGCCTCTCGACGTCGTTCGTGGTGCTCGTCGCGGCCCAGGTGGTGTGGGGTGTCGGGTTCACCTTCCAGAGCGGGGCGCCCACGGCGTGGGCCACCGACCAGTTGGGCCGCAACATCGACGACCTGCTCGTGCGCCAGGCCCGTGTGCGCACCATCGGGGTCGCCTCCGGTGCGGTCGCGGCCGGCCTGCTCGGCTGGGTCTTCGATCTCCGCGTCGCCCTCGTCGTCGCCACGTGCAGCGCACTCGTCACCGGGCTCGCCGTGGCGGTGCTGATGGTCGAACGGGTCCGTCCCGACCCGGCCACCCGGGCCGAGAGTCCATGGCGCACGGCGGCCGACGGCTGGCGAGCCACCACCAGGCACCGATCGGTCCGGATCGTCATGGCGGCGGTGTTCCTCGCCGGCTTCGGCAGTGAGGTGATCGACCGCCTCTTCGTCTTCCGCCTGGTCGATCTCGGGGTGCCCCGCGTCGAACCCGTGGTCGCCGTCGCGGCGCTCGGACTCGTCGGCCACGGCGTGACCTGGTTGGCGCTCGGTCGCCTGCGAACCGGTGACGACGGCTCGGGCCACGGGCCACGCGCACTCGGGGCCGGACTCGCCGTCACGGCCGTCGGTGGCCTCGCGCTCGCGGTGGCGGCCTCGTTCTGGATCGGGGCCGCCGGCTTCGTCCTCTACGTGACCGCGAGGCAGACCGTCCGGCCGATCGAGATCGCCGTCGTCAATCGCCACGCCCCCTCGAACGAACGGGCCACGGTGCTCTCGTTCCACGGCCAGGCCGACGCGTTCGGCCAGGTGCTCGGTGGACCGACGATGGTGCTCGTCGCCGCGCTCACCACGGCGCCCATCGCGATCGCGATCGGCGCGGCCGTGTTCGCTGCGGCCGGGCTCGTCGCCGCCGCCCCCGCCGGCAGCGAATGAGCTGGCCCACCCGGGGCCGCGCTACTGCTGCTCGGGGCGCAGGGTGGGGAAGAGCACGACGTCGCGGATGGTCGACACGTCGGCGAGGAGCATGACGAGCCGGTCCATGCCGATGCCGAGGCCGCCCATGGGCGGCATGCCGTACTCCATCGCCCGGAGGTAGTCCTCGTCGACGACCATGGCCTCGTCGTCACCGGCGTCGCCCTGGCGGACCTGATCCTCGAATCGCAGGCGCTGCTCGGCCGGGTCGATCAACTCGGAGAACGCGTTGCAGAGTTCCCGGCCCGCGACGATGCCCTCGAAGCGCTCGGTCATGCCCGGCTGCTCGCGATGGTCCCGGCTGAGCGGCGAGACCTCCTTCGGGTAGTCGGTCACGAAGATCGGACCCCAGAGTTCGGCTTCGCAGGTCTTCTCGTAGAGCTCGAGCAGCAACTTGCCGGGGCCGTACGACGGCTTGACCTCGACCCCGTGGGTCTCGCAGTGGCCGCGGAGCTCGTCGATCGGGGTCTCGAGTGACAGCTCCAGACCGGTGTGCTCGGCGATCAGTTCGAGCATCGTCGCCCGGCGCCACGGCGCCGACAGATCGAGTTCGCGGTCGCCGTAGGTGAGCGTGGTGGTGCCGTGGATCTCCATCGCGAGATGGGCGACGAGGTCCTCGGTGATCGACATCATGTCGGAGTAGTCGCCGTAGGCCTGGTAGAGCTCGAGCATCGTGAACTCGGGGTTGTGTCGGGTCGACACACCCTCGTTGCGGAACACCCGGGCGATCTCGAACACCCGCTCGAAGCCGCCGGCCACCAACCGCTTGAGGTAGAGCTCGGGGGCGATCCGCAGGAACATCGCCATGTCGAGGGCGTTGTGGTGGGTGGTGAACGGCCGGGCGAGGGCGCCGCCGGGGATGGGATGGAAGACCGGGGTCTCCACCTCCATGAACCGTCGATCCTCGAGGAAGCGCCGGGTCAGCGACATCACGGTCGACCGCATCCGGAACGCCGTCCGGCTCTCCTCGGTCACCCAGAGGTCGACGTAGCGCTGCCGGTAGCGCATGTCGGCGTCGGAGATGCCGTGGAACTTGTCGGGGAACGAACGCTGCGCCTTGGCGAGGGTCTGCCACTCGTCGACCCGCACCGACAGCTCGCCCCGCTTGGTGGTCATGACCTCGCCGGTCACGCCGATCCAGTCGCCGAGGTTCAGATCGCAGAACCCCTCGAAGTCGGGTGTCGACCGGGCGAGGCCGAAGAGCTGGATCCGTCCGGTCTCGTGGTCGCCGCTGGCGTCGTCGAGCGTGCCGAAGGCGAGCTTGCCCTGCACCCGGCGCAGCATGAGGCGCCCGGCGATCGTCACGACCGTGCCGGTCTCGGTGCCGGGTTCGAGGTCGGGATGGTCGGCCCGGATGGCGGCGGCCGTGGTGGTCGGCTCGTAGCGGTAGGGGATCTCGGTCATGGCTGGGTCCAGGCGATCGGGGAGGCGGCGGTCAGGCGGTGGGGACGACGTCGAGGCCGATGTCGAGCACGGGGGCGGCGTTGGTCAACGAGCCCGAGGAGAGCAGGTCGACCCCGGTGCCGGCGTAGGCGTCGAGGGTGTCGAACGTGATGCCGCCCGAGGCCTCGAGCAGCGGACGGCGCAGACCCTCGGCGGCGCACCGGGCGTCGACGTGGGCCACGAGGTCGGTCAGCTCCGCCGGCGAGAAGTTGTCGCAGAGGATGATGTCGGCACCGGCGTCGCAGGCCTCGTCGACCTGATCCCGCCGGTCGGCCTCGACGTGCACGGTCCGGCCCGGCCAGTTGCGGCGGGAGGCGGCCACGGCCTCGGCGATGGTGGTGCCGAGCAGATGGTTGTCCTTGACCATGATCCAGTCGGACAGGTTGCCCCGGTGGTTCGACGCTCCGCCGGCCCGCACGGCGGCCTTCTGGAGCGAGCGGTACCCCGGCAAGGTCTTGCGGGTGTCCCACACGGTCACCCGGCCGGCGGCGACGTCCACCCAGCTGGCGGCGTTGGTGGCGATCCCCGAGAGGTGGGAGAGGAAGTTGAGTGCGGTGCGTTCGGCCGTGAGGACCGATGCGAACGATCCCCGGGCCGTGGCGATCACCTGGCGGGCCTCGACCCGCTCGCCGTCACCGACGGCGAACTCCAGCTCGATCGACGGGTCGACCGCGGCGAAGGTCTCGATCACACAGCGCGTCCCGGCGATGACCCCGGGCGCCCGGGGGACGAACTCGGCGGTGCAGGTCTGAGCAGGATCGAGCAGGGTGGCCGACAGGTCACCGAACGGGGTGAGGTCCTCGGCCAGGGCCATCTCGACGAGACGGCGCACGTCGTGGCGGGGTGGGTCCAGGTCGTGGCGCACCAGCCCAACCTATCGGTCGGCCGAGGGGCCGTCCGAGGGCGATTCCGTCGCCCGCGGCCGCCTCAGAGGGCGCCGAGGCGCACGGGCGGCTCGTCGACGGTCTCGGTCCGCAACGAATCGGCGAGTTCGGCGTCGAGGTCGGCGAGGGGGACGAGGACGAACTGGCGCTCGTGGGCCCGGGCGTGCGGGATGGTGAGATCGTCGGTGACCATCTCGACGCCCTCCATCCACACGATGTCGACGTCGAGCGTGCGTGGACCCCAACGTTCGATGCGGACCCGTTCCGCGTCGGCTTCGAGCTGATGACACAGGGCCAGCAGTTCCCTGGGGTCGCGGTCGGTGTCGAGCTCGACGACCATGTTGAGATACGGCCCCTGCCCGGGCGGGCCGAAGGGCGGGGTCTCGTAGACCGCGGAGACCGCGACGAGTTCGGGGATCGAGGCGACCGCTTCGCGGAGCAGTGCCCGCCGGTCACCGAGGTTCGACCCGAGGGCCAGGAACGCTCTCACGGACGCAGGCGATGGATGTGCACGCCCGTCGACGTCACGTCCTGGGCGACCGGGGGCCGCAGCTTGCGGGCCGCGACGGACACGGCCGTGACCTTCGGGCTCACGTCGAAGCAGATCTCGGCGACCCGACCGGCCATCTTCTCGAGAAGGGCGAACCGCTCGACGGCGAGCGCGGTCTGGATCCGCTCGAGCACCTCGCCGTAGTTGACGGTGTCGCCGAGGTCGTCCGACATCGCCGGCACGAGGTCGACGTGGAGATCGAGGTCGAACTCGAACGGCTGGGCCTGGGCCTGCTCGTGGTCGAGCACACCGCAGACGACGAGCAGACGGAGGCCACGGAGTTCGATGCGATCACCCATGGCGGCGCTCACTCGCCGGCGGCGACGCTCAGGCGTTCGCCGACCGTCGCCATCGATCGCGCACCGGGACCGAGCTGACGACCCATGATCCGCTCGACGACGATGATGGCCTCGTGCGTGATCGGCACCATGCCGGACCAACGCAGGTAACCGGCGAGGAATCCGGCGAGGCGATCGCCGACCTCCTCGGTGTGGAGCAGCAGCTTCTTGCCGCTCACCCGCAGCGCGTCGAGCTCGGGGTAGATCGCGGCGAGTGCGGCCTCGGCGTCGCCCTGGGCGGGCACGGGCCAGTGCTTCCACTTCAGGCCGAGCTCGTCGTAGGCGGTGAGGTTGTGGCCGGCGGTGATGAGCGAGATGACGAAGTCGAACCCCTGCTCGCGCAGCCAGATGATCTCCTCGGTCCGACGCACCTTGCGATGCGCCGGGCCGTAGCCACCGGGACGCTCGGCGATGGCGATCTGGTCGGTGATGACCCAGCAGAAGTTGCGCGGCGTGATGCCCTGTGCCCACTTGCCCTTCGCCATCAGGCCGCCCTTTCGTCGTCCGAGGTGGCCGCCGAGGCGGCCACCACGGTCACCGCCTGCCAGGTGGCGGCGATGTCGTGCGCTCTGACCATACGGGCCCCGTGGGCGAGGGCGAACGTCGCCGTCGCGATCGACCCCACGAGGCGTTCGTCGACCGGGGCCGGTTCCGGGGTGCCGTCGCTCTCGGCGATGAGCGCCCCGAGGGTCGACTTGCGGGAGGTGGCCACCACGACGTCGAAGCCCGTGGCCACGAACCGGGGCGTGGCGGCGAGCAGCGCCACGTTGTGGTCGACGGTCTTGCCGAATCCGAACCCGGGATCGATCCAGACCTCCTCGACCCCGGCGGCCCGAGCGGCCTCGGCCCGCTCCACCAGGAACGCGAGCACCTCGTCGACGACGTCGTCGTAGGTGGGGGCGGCCTGCATCGTGGCGGGCGCTCCCTGCATGTGCATGGCGATCCAGCCCGCACCGGTGTCGGCGGCGACCGGCCACAACGAGGCCGAGACGTCGTTGACGAGGGTGGCGCCGGCGGCGACGGCGGCTCGGGCGACGGCGTCGTGACGGGTGTCGATCGAGACGCGGACCCGATCGGCGATCGCCTCGATGACCGGGATCGTCCGGGCCAGCTCGGTGTCGAGGCCGACGGGATCGGCGCCGGGCCGGGTCGACTCCCCACCGACGTCGATGACGTCGGCACCTTCGGCGATCATCTCGTCGACCCGGGCCACGGCGGTGTCGAGGTCGACGTGATCGCCACCGTCGGAGAACGAGTCGGGGGTGACGTTGAGCACGCCCATGATCAGCGGTTGCACGGCCGCAGGCTACCGATCGGGTTCGAGCCGGAGTCGACCCGCCGTCCGGGCGAGGCGCCGGCCACCCCGGAGTTCGGTGGCGGCGGCACGATGCTCGACCACGTCGAACACCCGGGCGAGCTCGGCGCTCGACGGGGGGTGTCCCTCGTCGTCCCGCAACCAGCGCCGGAGCGCGGCCGCGGCGACCGGCCGAGGCAGGTCACGCAGCGCCCACACGTCGGTCGGGTCGACCTCGGCGGCGAGCCCGACGACGAGGTCGTCCATGCCCCGCTGATGCTCGGCCACCCGGGCCAGCACCGGGACCACGTCGGCCTCGGAGACATCGGCGAGGAGCGGCAGGACCTCCGCCCGGACCCGATTCCTCCGGAATCGAGGGTCGGTGTTGCTCGGGTCGATGATCGGGGTGAGCCCGGCATCGGCGCAGACCGCGGCGAGTTCGTGGCGGCGGAGGCCCAGCACGGGATGGCGATGGCCGGGGCGCATCGCGGACAACCCGGTGGGCCCCGAACCCCGCAGCAGATGCAACACGACGGTCTCGGCCTGGTCGTCCATGGTGTGGCCGGTCATGGCCTCGGCGCCGAGGACGGCCCGGCGGGCGAGACGGGCCCGATTCTCGAGATCGGCGCCGTCGTCGAGCTCGACCCGGACCACCCGGACGGCCACGTCGAGGTCGGCCATCATGGCCACCACCCGCTCGGCGTCCGCGCCGGACTCGGGGCGGAGGCCGTGGTCGACGTGGGTGGCCGACACCACGAGACCGGCGGCCCGGGCGAGGAGCACGAGCCCGGTCGAGTCCGCACCGCCGGACAGGGCGACCTCCACGAGGGTCCCCGACGGCGGGAAGGTGCAGCGTTCGAGGAGTGCGTCGAGGTCGATCGACGCCGGCCCGTCAGGCGACGGCGGGCTCACGCATCCGGGCGACCCACAGATCGGGATCGCGGATCTCAGTGACCGTCGGCAGGTGCTCGGGGGCGTCCCACACACGGTCGAACAGCTCGCGGCCGCCGGCGGCCTCCACGCTCAGCACGAAGTGCTCGCCCTGGGCGTACTGGTTCATCTTGGCTTCGAGGCCGATGAGCTTCTGCACGAACCGCGTGATGGGCGGGGCGTTGCTGCGCCGCTGCGACAGCACCCGGGAGAAGCGGTCCTGGCTGGGGATGCGATCCCCGGCCGCCCGGTTCATCGTGATGTCGCCATGGCCTTCGAGCAGGCTCATCAGGCCGGTGATCTTCTCCATCGTGGCCCGCTGCTCGTCGGAGGCGAACACGGCCGAGAGGCCACCTTCGTCGAGGCGACTCGGGCGGCCGGCCTTGCGGTCGGCGGCCATCGACTTCACGGCCTCGAGAAAGCGACCGGGATCGGGGTCGACCGAGTCGATCAGTTCGTCGACGAGGGACAGGAAGTGGGTCCGCATCCACGGGACCCCGGTGAACTGCGCCCGGTGGGTGCACTCGTGCAGGGCGATCCAGAGACGGAACTCGTCGGTCGGGAAGCCGTAGCGCTCCTCGAGCCGCATGATGTTCGGGCCCACGTAGTACACCCAGTCCTGGGCGTCGGGGTCCTCGTCCTCGGCGATGAGCAGGTCGTACTGACCGAGCACCCGTCCGGACATCCAGCCGAGCATCAGCCCGACCTCGGCCCCGGCGATCTTCGGTCCGACGCCGAGTGGTTCGACGAGCTTCGAGAACGGGCCCGGCTCGTCGTCACCCTCTTCGAGCTTGGCGATGAGCTTGCGCGTCATCCGCCCGAACGAGGCGATGTTGGCCTCGACCCAGTCCATCCGGTCGGCGGTCTTCGCCCGGGCGAGGCCGGCGGAGGAGACGAGGCCCGTCTCGGCGGCCACGAGCTGCTCGGCCAGCGGCGTGACCTCGGCGAACTCGGCCTCGAGGGCGAGCGCGGCGGAAGAGCCGGCGCTCGGGTCATCCGGAGCGGTTCGAGCTGCGATCTTCCGAGCGAGCTCCCAGTCGACCGAGAGGCCCACTCAGTCCTTCTTCGGGTAGCGCGGGCCCTGCACGGTCTTCAGGTAGCCGGCGACCAGTGCCACCACGGTCAGCACCGAGCCGATGGTGAGGAAGAACCCGATCCAGAAGTGCCAGACGACGGCGAACAGCATGGCGGGCAGTGTAGAGGCGTCGGAGCGGTCAACCGGAACCGGTGGACCGACCTACTCCTCGACGAGGGCGGCGAGGATGCGGGCCCGGAGCTCGTCGGGCACCGATTCGCGGCAACGCTGCGCGACGACCGCCTTGAGTTCGTCGTGGAACTCGTAGGTCTCGAGGCAGTGCGAACAGTCGTCGAGATGCTGGCTGATCGTGCCCCGGGTCGAGTCGTCGAGCTCGCCGTCGAGGTACGAGTAGAGCTCGGCCACCGCCTGTCGGCAGGGGTCGGATCCGGCGCAGGGATCGATGGGGGTCGCGTCGTGCTCGGTCATGTCGATCGACCGTCAGCCCTGCTCGTCGGCGAGTCCACGGGAGACGGCGAACTCATACAACTCTCGTTCGAGGCGTTTTCTTCCCCGATGCAAACGACTCATGACCGTACCGATCGGCACGTCGAGGATCTCTGCGATCTCCTTGTAGGAGAATCCCTCGACGTCGGCCAGCAGTACCGCCATGCGGTACTGCTCCGGAAGCGCCTCCACGGCGTTGACGACTTCCGCCTCGGAGAAGTGATCCATCAGCTCGTCCTCGGCCGATCGGCCGAGCTCGCCGCGGTCCCGCATGCGGTGGAAGAGCGAGAAGTCGTCCGACTCGTCGAGTTCGGACTCCTGGGGCCGGCGTGAGCGGGAGCGGTGCCGGTTGATGTTGGCGTTGGTCAGGATCCGGAACAGCCAGGCCCGCAGGTTCGTGCCTTCGGTGAAGGTGCCGTAGCTGCGGTAGGCCCGGAGGTAGGTCTCCTGCACGAGATCCTCGGCGTCGGCCCGGTTGCCGCTGAGCCGCATGGCGGTGGAGAACAGCGACGCCATGTAGGGCTCCGCGTCGGCCACGAAGGTCGCTTGATCCGCCACGGGGTCGAACCTACTCCCCCCGACTCGGCGGTCGTCTCTCCGGGGCCGAGGATCCCGCCGGCGTCACCGGGAAGGGTCCGGACGAGACGGCCTGATCCGGAAGGATCGGAACGCCGGTG
>JAHDBV010000096.1 GCA_020630195.1 Acidimicrobiales bacterium | reverse complement strand
GGGAGTTGCGCACTCATTACGGCGACGAGAACATGCTCGCCGAGTTCTGGCGGCGGGTGCAGGCCCGTCTGTTGCTTCTGCCGAAGCACGATCCGCAGTTCCGTCGGAACCGTGAGCGGGTGAACCGCGACGCCGAGCGCGAGCGCATCACCGTCGACTGGGACCTGGGCGAGGACGACGCCGAGTCCACCCACAACCAGCGCGGCTGACCTGTGGCGGAGTTGTCGACGCCGGTGATCGGCGTCGACCTGGGTGGAACGAAGGTCCTCAGCCGGATCGTCGATCCGACGACCGGAGCGACCGAGGGGCGGGCCAAGGTGCCGACCCCGCGCACCGGGATCGACGATGTCGTCGACGCGATCGTCGGCACCGTGACGACCCTCGACCCCGAGGGGGCGATCCGTGCGATCGGCGTGGGTGTGCCCGGACCGGTCGCGGACGGTGTGGTGCTGCGTTGCCCGAACATCGCCGGCTGGGACGAGCCCTATCCGCTCCGTGAGCGCCTCGAACAGCGTCTGGGGCGTCCCGTGGTGGTCGTGAACGACGTCGATGCGGGTGCCGTCGCCGAGCACCGCCTCGGTGCGGGGCGTGGCACCGACGACCTGTTGGCCGTGTTCGCCGGGACGGGGGTCGGTGGTGGTCTCGTCCTCGACGGCCGTCTGCGGACCGGCCCGCGTGGTCTCGCCGGTGAGTTCGGCCATCTGACCGTGGTCGAGAACGGTCGGCCCTGCGGCTGCGGCGGCTACGGCCATGTCGAGTCCTACGCCGGCAAGGCCGGGATCGAAGCCGAGGCCCGGCGTCGCCACGCCGACGAGCCCAACCATCTGATCGGCCTCGCCCAGGAGGGACGGATCAAGTCCCGACATCTGGCCGCGGCGCTTGAGGCCGGCGACGAGACGACGATTGCCCTGATCGACGACGCCGCCCGCGCCCTCGGCTCGGCGATCGGTTCGCTCGCCACGGTCGTGGACCTCCCACTCGTCGTGCTCGGTGGGGGCATCATCGACCGGCTCGGCGATGCCTTCGTCGACCAGATCCGCGGTCACCTGGACCTCGGCGGTTTCGGTGCCGACACCGTCGAGCTCGTCTTGGCCGAGCGCCTCGACGACGCCGGTGCGGTGGGTGCGGCGGCACTCGCAGCCGACGTCCTCGGCTGAGACCGGGCGAAATCCCCACCGAAGCGCGTCACTTCGCTCACGGGCGCCCTTTTTCGGCCGACCTGCGAAGATATGTCGGTGCCTGTGAATGAGACGACGGAACGGCCGGATGCGGCGCTGCGGTTCACCAATCGCGAGCTGTCGTGGTTGCAGTTCAACGAACGCGTGCTGGCACTCGCCGAAGATCGCACCCTGCCACTGCTCGAGCGGCTGAAGTTCGCCGCGATCTACTCCTCGAACCTCGATGAGTTCTTCATGGTGCGCGTGGCCGGTCTCGCCGATCAGGTCGCCGCTGGGGTCACCAGGACCCCGCCGGATGGTTGGTCGCCACTGCGCCAGCTGACCGAGATCCGGCATCGGGTCCGTGAGCTCGCCGGTCGGCTCCAGCGGCTCCTCACGACCGAACTGTTCCCGGCCCTGGCCGCCGAAGGTGTGTCGATCGTGGACCCGGCCGACCTCACGGTCGACGAGCGGAAGTTCGTCGCTGGTGAGTTCCGTGATCGAGTCTTTCCGGTGTTGACCCCGCTGGCGGTCGACCCCGGGCATCCGTTCCCCTACATCTCGAACCTGTCGCTGAACCTCGCGGTCGAGTGCATCGACCCGGTCGACGAACGTCGTCGTTTCGCCCGGTTGAAGGTGCCGCCGTCGCTGCCGCGGTTCATCGAGGTGGCCGAGGGCCGGTTCGTCACGCTCGAGGCCGTCATCGCCTCGCACCTGCCGGATCTGTTCGCCGGGATGGAGATCGTGGGTGCGTGGGCGTTCCGCGTGACTCGCAACGCCGACCTCACCCTGAACGACGAGGACGCAGACGACCTCCTGGAAGCCGTCGAGATGGAGCTCCGCCGGCGCCGCTTCGGTCGGGCGATCCGGATCGAGGTCGCGAAGGACATGCCGGCCCACATCCTCCAGCTGCTCACCCATGAACTCGAGCTCGACAGCGACGAGATCGACCACGTCGACGGCCTGCTCGATGCGTCGTCGTTCTGGCAGCTGCACGGACTGAAGCGCCCCGACCTGAAAGACGACTCGTGGGCGCCGACCACACCGCCCCAGCTGTTCGAGATCTCCGGTCCAGGCGACTTCTTCTCGCGACTCGATCGCGGCGACGTCGTGGTCCATCACCCGTACGAGTCCTTCTCCGATTCGGTCACGAAGTTCATTCGGACCGCCGCCGCCGACGACAAGGTGCTGGCGATCAAGATGACGCTCTATCGGACGTCGGGCGACAGTCCGGTGATCGAGGCGCTCATCGACGCCGCGGAGGCGGGCAAACAGGTCGCCGCGTTGGTCGAGCTGAAGGCCCGGTTCGACGAGCAGAACAACATCGACTGGGCCCGCCGGCTGGAGCAGGCGGGTGTGCACGTCGTGTACGGCCTCGTCGGGCTCAAGATCCACTCGAAGATCACCCTGGTCGTGCGGTCCGACAGCGAGGGTGTTCGTCGCTACTGCCACGTCGGTACGGGCAACTACAACCCGAAGACCGCCCGGATCTACGAAGACGTCGGGCTGCTCACCGCGGATCCGGCCGTCGGCAACGACCTCTCGCAGCTGTTCAACTACCTGACCGGTTTCGGCCGGGGGATCGAATACGAACGTCTGCAAGTCGCCCCGACCACGCTGCGTCCGGCGATCGAGGACCTCATCGACGCCGAGATCGCCGCAGGCCCCGGCCACGGTCGCATCGTGATGAAGATGAACTCGCTGGTCGACCCGGCGCTCATCGAACAGCTCTACGAGGCATCGCAGGCCGGGGTGTCGATCGATCTGATCATCCGGGGGATCTGTTGTCTTCGTCCGGGCATCGTCGGCCAGTCCGAGAACATCCGGGTCCGCTCGATCGTCGGCCGGTATCTCGAGCACTCGCGGATTCTCTACTTCGCGAACGGGGCGGGCGATTCCCAGCCCGTCTACATCATCGGGTCGGCCGACCTCATGCCGCGGAATCTCAACGCCCGCGTCGAGGCGATGGTCACCGTGACCGACGCCTCGGTACAGGCCCGCCTGCGCGAGATCCTCCAGGTCAACCTCGAAGACGACACCCTCGCGTGGGAGCTGGACGCCGACGGCGTCTATCGGCGACGCACCGGCGGAACCTCGGACGCCCATCGCAACCTTGCCCGGCTCGCCCTCGAACGGACCAAGTCCCAGGTGGCCAGCGGCAACGCGGAGACGTTGAGCCTGGAGAGCCTGCGTCGGCTCGGCAAACAGGACCCGCGCCGCCGATGACCGTGCGGGCCGCCGGGTGCGTCGTGTTCCGTCGTGGGACGTCCGGCTCGATCGAGTACCTGCTCACCCATCGTCCGCGTTATGACGACTGGTCGCATCCGAAGGGCAAACGTGACCCCGGTGAGACCGACGAGCAGACCGCACGACGGGAGATCGAGGAGGAGACGGGGTTCACCGGTCCCCTCGGTGCCGAGCTCTCGCCGTCGCTCTACGTGGACCACAAGGGCCGCGACAAGGTCGTGCGCTACTGGCTGATGGAGCCTGACGGCGGCGGATTCGAGCCGAACGACGAGGTCGACGAGATCCGATGGCTGGGGCTCGACGAAGCCATCGAGCTCGTCAGCTATGACCGCGACCGCCAGCTGCTGGTCGAGGCCGCCGCCCTCCTCGCGTCGTGACCCGAGCCCTTCCGGCCACACCCGGTCGGTGGTTCTCCGAGGAGGAGCTTCACCGCTCGAACGCCTACCACCGTCCGCTGCGGCGGGCGGCGCAGTTGGCCGATGGTGGATTCGCCGTGCTGGTCGTCGTGCTCTGGGTTCTGGATCCGGCCGTCGCCGTCACGGCGGTGGTACTCGCCATCGCCGTGGTGCTGCGCGCCGTCGGCGGTGATCTCGTGATGGACCGTGTCGCCGAGCCGGCCATCGGGGAGGCGCCCCTTCCCCTCAGACGTCTGCTGATCTCCTCGGTGCCCGTCGCGATGCTCCGGGCGGGTCTGGTCGGTGCGCTGATCCTGGCGCTGGACGCCGCGGTGGATCGGCCCTGGCTGATCGGCGTCGTGCCCGTGATCCTCGTTGCGCTCGCCCTGCTCGTGGCCGAGTGGTGGTTCGACCTCGTCCATCGCCCGACGCCGGCCGGCGGGCCGAGCTCGAGTGTGGTCGCCGAGGTGGCGTCCCGTCTCGATGTCGACCCACCACACGTGCAGACGACCGCGAGCCCGGCGTTTCCCGGGCCGACCGCCATGACCCTCGGCGCTCGCCGCCCGCGGATCGTGACCACGGCCGCACTCGACGGCGCCGAGCCGCAACTCCTCGAGTGGGTCGTGGCGCACGAGTTCGCCCATGTCCGCCGACGAGATGTGCCACGCGGTCGGGTGGCGGCGTGGCTCGCCGTCGGCGCGGCGTCGGTCGCCGCCGCGGTCACGGCGGCCTCGGTCGACTCTTCCGGGACACGTGCGCTCCTCATGACGATGGGGGCCGGCCTCACGGTGTGGCTGATCATGCAGCTTGCGCTCATGGCCAGGAGTCGCCACGCCGAACGTCTCGCTGACGACGTCGCGGCCGCGGTGCTCGGGCCTCGCCCGGCCGTCGTGCGGGCGCTCGTCTCGGGCCCACGCGCCCGTCTCGATCCCACGCTGTGGGAGCGGATCAGCGCCCCGCACCCGACCCCCGCGGAGCGTCTCCGGCGTATGACAACGAGGTGACCGAGCGGAGTCGTTCCAACGAACCTCGGACGCTTTCCGGGCTCGTTCACCTTTCGTTCACCTCGACCGGGGTTGCGCTTCACCAACCACTCGTACCTTGCCGCCCATCGCCGGCCGATCCGGCGTGTCCAGGTCGGGGGCCAGAGGGGCACCGACCAGATGGATTGAGGAGAGAGACCGTGTCTTCAAAGACTTTGCTGCGCCTCCTGGCGCTGCTGTTCAGCTTCACGCTGATCGCGGCGGCCTGCGGAAGCGATGACGATGCCGCCGATGACGGCGAAACGACCGAGGAGGCCTCCACCGATGAGTCCACCGATGAAGGCGAAGCCATGGAGGAAGTTGCCTCCGGCGCTCCCGACGAGTGTGTCGAGGGTTCGCTGAACATCTCCGGCTCGTCGACCGTGGAGCCCATCTCGACCCGCGTGGCCGAGCTCTACGAGGACAACTGCTCGGGTGCGTCGATCACGGTCGACGGCCCCGGCACCGGTGATGGTTTCGCCCTGTTCTGCGCCGGCGAGACCGACATCTCGGACGCCTCCCGTCAGATCAAGGATTCCGAGGCTGAGGAGTGTGCGGCCAATGGCATCGAGTACACCGAGATGCTGGTGGCCTTCGACGGCATCGCCGTGATGACGAACCCGAACAACTCGGCCGTCGACTGCCTGTCGTTCGTGGACCTCTACGCCCTCCTGGGTGGCGAGTCCGAGGGCTTCGACACCTGGGCCGCTGCGTCGGACCTCGGTGCCGGCCTCGGTTCCGATGTCGCCCCCTACCCGGACGCCGAGCTCTTCATCTCGGCCCCCGGCACGGAGTCGGGCACCTATGACTCGTTCATCGAGATCGTGCTCGAGGATGCTGCTGAGGCATCGCAGGGCGAAGAGGTTGCTGCCGGGTTCATCCGGACCGACTTCTCGGGTAACGCCGATGACAACGTGATCATCGAGGGCATCGCCGGCAACGACACCAGCCTCGGTTGGGTCGGGTTCGCCTTCGCCGAGGAGAACGCCGACATCGTGAAGACGCTCTCCATCACCGAGGAGCCGGGTGGCGACTGCGTCGCTCCGACCATCGAGACCATCGCCGATGGTTCGTACCCGGTGAGCCGTGGCCTCTACATCTACGCCAACAACGAGAAGCTCCAGAGCAACCCGCTCCTGGCGCCGTACCTCGACTACTACCTCGGTGGTGCCTACATCGAGTCGGTCACCAAGGCCTTCGGTGAGGCCGGCTACGTCGCCCTCCCCGCCGATCTCAAGGCCGCCACCGACGCCGCCTACGCCGCCGGACTCGGCGGCGAGGCCGCCATGGCCGAGGAAGAGACCGCTGCGGGTACCGAGTGTGCCCCTGGCGACATCAACGCCTCCGGTTCGTCGACGGTGGAGCCCATCACCACCCGTGCCGCCGAGCTCTACGAGGACGTGTGTGACGGTGTGAGCATCACGGTTGATGGTCCAGGTACGGGTGATGGTTTCGCCCTGTTCTGCGCCGGCGAGACCGACATCTCGGACGCCTCCCGTCAGATCAAGGATTCCGAGGCTGAGGAGTGTGCGGCCAATGGCATCGAGTACACCGAGATGCTGGTGGCCTTCGACGGCATCGCCGTGATGACGAACCCGAACAACTCGGCCGTCGACTGCCTGTCGTTCGTGGACCTCTACGCCCTCCTGGGTGGCGAGTCCGAGGGCTTCGACACCTGGGCCGCTGCGTCGGACCTCGGTGCCGGCCTCGGTTCCGATGTCGCCCCCTACCCGGACGCCGAGCTCTTCATCTCGGCCCCCGGCACGGAGTCGGGCACCTATGACTCGTTCATCGAGATCGTGCTCGAGGATGCTGCTGAGGCATCGCAGGGCGAAGAGGTTGCTGCCGGGTTCATCCGGACCGACTTCTCGGGTAACGCCGATGACAACGTGATCATCGAGGGCATCGCCGGCAACGACACCAGCCTCGGTTGGGTCGGGTTCGCCTTCGCCGAGGAGAACGCCGACATCGTGAAGACGCTCTCCATCACCGAGGAGCCGGGTGGCGACTGCGTCGCTCCGACCATCGAGACCATCGCCGATGGTTCGTACCCGGTGAGCCGTGGCCTCTACATCTACGTCAACAACGAGAAGATGAGCTCGAACCCCGCCCTGGCGCCGTTCGTGAGCTACTACCTCGGCGAGGCGTACAACGAGTCGGTCACCAAGGCCTTCGGTGAGTCGGGCTACGTCCCGCTGCCCGCCGATCTCAAGGCCGCCACCGACGCCGCCTTCGCTTCGGCCGGCTGACATCGGAATGACCGGTCGGTCAACGGCCGGTGATATCTCCCCTTGAGCGGGCGGAGCCCATCGACTGATGGGTTCCGCCCGCCTAGGTTCACGGCGGTGGTCGCCCGGCCGCCACAACTTCGTATGACGGGCTCGAGATGGGGAAGGAACGCAGATGACCGCACCGGTCCTGGATCAGAATCTGCTGGCGGGCAATCCGAAGCGCCGCAACAAGGAGAAGACCGTCGGCGCGATCTTCACCGTTGCCGCGGGCTTGTCACTCGTCGTCAGCCTCCTCATCGTCGGATCGCTCGTGTTCAAGGCGGGCAGCTTTCTCGGCGACCTGATCAACCCGCCCGAGGACGCCCTCGCCGAGACCCGGGACGGGATGATCTCGCTCTCGAATCTCTGGTCCGAGCAGTGGGCGCCGCGCTTCATGCAGTTCGACATCAAGACGCTGCTCGTTGCCTCGATCATCGTGACGATCGTGGCCATGGCCGTCGCCGGTCCGATCGGCCTCGGCGCTGCCATCTATCTCTCTGAATACGCCAGCCCGCGGGTGCGGCGCATCCTGAAGCCGGTCCTCGAAGTGCTCGCCGGTATCCCGTCGGTGGTGCTCGGGTTCTTCGCCCTCCGGTGGATCGGTCCCAACGTCGTCGCCAACATGTTCGAATCGGCGGGAAACCAGTCGCTGCTGGCTGCCGGCCTCGGTGTGGGGCTCCTCACGATTCCGCTCGTGGCCTCCATCTCGGAGGATGCGATGCGCTCGGTGCCCAACGCCCTGCGCGAGGCTTCGGCCGGGCTCGGCGCTCGCAAGTTCACGACCTCGACGAAGATCGTGCTCCCGGCCGCCGTGTCGGGTCTCGTCGCCGCCTTCATCGTGGCCACCTCCCGGGCGATCGGTGAGACGATGGTCGTCTTCCTCGCCGCCGGCGGCTCCGGGAACTCCGCGCAGTTCACGCTGAGTCCGCTCGACCGGGGCGCCACCATGACCGCCGCCATGGCATCGCAGGCCTCCGGCACCGACGGCACGATCGTCGAAACGGCGTTCAACTCGCTGTTCTTCGTGGGCGCCGTCCTGTTCGTCATCACCCTGACCCTGAACGTCATCGCCGACCGGTTCGTCCGTCGGGTTCGTCAGCAGTACTGAGGAGGCAGCCATGGCACTCACCGCTCCCATCGTCGACGCCGACAAGACCGCCGAGCGTGTTCGCGCCCGCATCGAGTCCGGCGGCCGCGACCCGAAAGACATCGGCTTCCGCTGGCTGATGTTCGGCACGCTCCTGTTCTCGCTCCTCGTGCTCTCGGTGCTCATCTACGACGTGGTCGGCGACTCGTGGTCGATCCTGTCCGAACGCTTCATGGACTTCCTCGCTCGACCGTCGCGGTCCCGCCCCGACGAGGCAGGCGTGTTCACCGGCCTCCGGGGCACGTTCTGGATCGGGGTCTTCGTGATCGTGCTCTCGTTCCCCATCGGGATCGGTGCGGCGATCTACCTCGAGGAGTACGCCAGCGGTGGCTGGTTCACCCGGCTGATCGACGTGAACATCCGCAACCTGGCCGGGGTTCCGTCGGTGGTCTACGGGATCCTCGGATTCACCATCTTCGTGGGTTTCTTCAACCAACGGTTCTCCGATGCGAACGCGTTCGGGAAGGTGACCGCTGCAGGTGGGCTCACCCTCGCCGTGTTGTCGCTGCCGATCGTGATCATCACGTCGGCCGAAGCCATTCGAGCCGTGCCGCAGTCACTCCGTGAGGCCGGCTACGGCGTGGGTGCGACGAAGTGGGAAGTCGTGAGGAATCACGTGCTCCCCTACGCCGCACCGGGGATCCTGACCGGAACCCTGCTTTCCCTCGCCCGTGCGCTGGGCGAAGCGGCACCGTTGATTCTCGTCGGCGCCATCCGCGGCAAGTTGGGCTCGGACGCCGGATTCTTCGACCTTCGCCAGCTGGGTGAGCAGTTCACGGCCATGCCGATCATGATCACCGAGTACGCCTCGAAGCCCGGCGAAGACTGGGTTCCGGTGACCGCAGCGGCGATCGTGATTCTGTTGTTGGTCGTTCTCGGGTTCAATGCAGCTGCCGTGCTGCTCCGCAACCGATTCGAATCGAAGCGTGAAGGGAAGTAGCCGACATGACTGAAGTGAGGCACATGAGCGTGGACGAAACGTCGACCGAGGATCTGGTCGCCGAAGACAGCAGCGTGATCATGGACGTGAGCGATGTGTCCGTCTACTACGGCTCGTTCCGTGCCGTGCGTGACGTGCACATGCCCGTCCGTCAGCACGAGATCACCGCGATGATCGGTCCGTCCGGCTGTGGCAAATCGACGCTGCTCCGGAGCCTGAACCGGATGAACGACCTGATCGAAGGCGCCCGGGTCGAAGGCATGATCACCTACCAGGGCATCGACCTGTACGGGCCCCGGGTCGACCCCGTCGAGGTGCGTCGGCGGATCGGCATGGTGTTCCAGAAGCCGAACCCGTTCCCGAAGTCGATCGAGGAGAACATCACGTTCGGCCCCCGGATCGCCGGGATCCCGAAGTCGGAGTTCCCCGAACTCGTCGAGCGTTCCCTGCGATCGGCGGCACTCTGGGACGAGGTGAAGGACCGCCTGAACGATTCCGCTCTCGGATTGTCCGGCGGCCAGCAGCAGCGACTCTGCATCGCCCGGGCCATCGCAACGAAGCCCGACATCCTCCTGATGGACGAGCCCTGCTCGGCGCTCGATCCGATCGCGACGGGTCGGATCGAAGATCTCATGCAGGAGCTGAAGAGCGACTACACGATCGTGATCGTCACCCACAACATGCAGCAGGCCGCCCGGGTTTCGGATCGGTGTGCGTTCTTCACCACCGAGGTCGATTCGGTGAGCGATCGTCGAACCGGCCAGCTGGTCGAGTACGACCGCACCGAGAAGATCTTCTCCAACCCCGCCGACGAACGTACGGAGAACTACGTCACCGGCCGATTCGGCTGAGCGCATGATGACGGGCCTGCCCGCCGACCTCGAGGAGCTCCGGCTCCAGGTCGAGGTCATGGCCATCCGAGTGCAGACGGCGGTCGCGCGTGCGGTCGAGGTCGTGCGGGTCGGCGATTCGTCGGTCGCCGAGGTACTCGTCGCGGCGGATGACGAGATCGACGCGATGCACGTCTCCCTCACGGAGCGGTGTTACGAGACGCTGCTGCTCCGCCAGCCGATGGCCTCGGACCTCCGGCTCGTCGTGTCGGTCTTGCGGGTGCTGAGTTCGCTCGAGCGGGTCGGTGACCTCTCGCTCCGGGTGGCGAAAACGGTGGACGACCGCGCACTCATCGCGGGCCGGGCGGAGGTCTTCGCACCGATGCTCGCCCTCGCCACGAACGTGGAGGAACGCATGGACGTCGTGGTCGGCGCATGGTCCGCGGGTTCGGCGGACCGGCTCGCCGAACTCGACGCGTTGGAACCCCTCGAGTCGTTCGTGGGACCCTTGACCGATCGGATCCTGGAGCTCCAGGGGGCCGACGCCGCCCGGGCGGCGGTGGCCGCCATGACGATGACCAGGGCCTTCGATCGCATCGGCGATCACGCGGCGATCATCGCCGCCCGCCTCGGCTACCTGCTGACGGCGGATCCGAACTACCTCGCCGAGGAAGTGCACCCATGACCGCGAACGGAACCGAGCAGCAGTGAGCACAGACGGAACGGAACAACGGGTCACCTGGCATCGGGAACTCGACGGCCTGTCGGCGGATGTCCTCCGCCTCGGCGCGATGACCTGCGAGACGGTGCCCCGCGGCACCGACGTGTTGCTGACCGGCGACCTCGACGGAGCGCAGACGCTGATCGAACTCGACGACGAGATCGATGCCCTCTCGGTCGATCTGGAGGAGCGTTGCTGGTCGATCATCGTCCGCCAGGCACCGAAAGCCGGTGAGCTCCGTCGGGTCGTGACCGTCATCAAGCTCATCGCCGAGCTCGAGCGCTCCGCCGACCTGATGGTGAACGTCTGCAAGGCGACGCGTCGGATGTACGGCTCGCCGATGACCCCCAAGATCCGCGGGATCCTGTCGTCGATGAGTGCCGAAGCCCATCAGCTGCTCCGGTTCAGCCTCGACGCCTTCGCCGACGAGAACGCCGGCCTCGGTCGCGCGCTCGGCGACATCGACGACCGTCTCGATCAGCTGAACCGTGACATGGTCGAAGCGATCTTCGAGGGCAACGGCACGGGTGACATCGACCTCGCCGTCGCGGTGCAGTTGGCCCTGGTCGCTCGCTACTACGAACGCATCGGCGACCACGCCGTGAACATCGGCGAGCGGGTGACCTACATGGTCACCGGCTGGCTGCCCGAGCACAACGGCGCCATGCGAGCCGCAGGTGCGGGTCGCGGTGAGACCGACGCGGAACCGGGCGGAGTCGACGAGACGTCATGATCTGGTTCCTCGCCGGGCTCGCGCTCGGTGTGCTCGTGACGTTCCTGGTGACCCGTCACCCGGATGAGCGCGGCGCCGGTGAGGGCGAGTCCAGGACCGCCGGTCCGGTGTCATCGGATCGGTACGGCACCGAGGCCCAGCGCCTGGCCGCCGTCGTGCGTGTGCTGCCGATCGGAGTGGTGATCGTGGATCGCAACGGCGAGGTGACCTACCGCAACGACCTCGCCGCCGGATTCAGCTCCGGCCGCCATGGCGACGCCATCGTCGATGGCCGAATCCGGGCGCTGGCGGCGATGGCGTTGCGCGGCCGCGTGGGGGAGGACACCGTCGATCTCTACGGTCCCCCCCGGCAGGCGCTCGAGCTCCGAGCAAACCCCATCGTCGAGCCGGATGACGATCGACCCGGCTCGGCGGTCGTCCTGATCCTGGATCGGACCGAGGAGCATCGCACCGAGGTCGTTCGACGGGACTTCGTCGCGAACGTCAGCCACGAACTGCGGACACCGGTGGGAGCGATCGGGGTGCTCGCGGAAACGCTCGTGAATGCCGACGATCCCGAGGTCGTCGACCGGCTCGCCGGTCGGTTGCAGCGCGAGGCCATGCGCCTCGGATCGACGATCGAGGATCTGCTCACCCTGTCGTCCATCGAGGGCGGTGAGGGAGTCGAGTCGGTTGCGGTCCCCGTGACCACCGTGATCGCCGCCACCCTCGATCGGGCCGGACCCGCCGCCGAGGCACGTCAGGTCACCATCGATGCGGTCGACGGTGGGTCACTGCGGATCCTCGGCGATCAACGACAGTTGGTGTCGGCACTCGCCAACCTGGTCGAGAACGCCGTCAAGTACTCCGAGCCGGACTCATCGGTCGAGATCACCGCCCGCCTCGTGCGGGACCGGGTCGAGCTCACCGTGCACGATCACGGCCGCGGGATTCCCGAACGGGATCTCGAGCGGATCTTCGAACGCTTCTACCGCGTGGACGCCGCCCGCAGTCGGGAAACCGGCGGCACCGGACTCGGTCTCTCGATCGTCCGCAACATCGTGCTCGGACACGGCGGTGAGGTCGACGTGACCTCGACCGAGGGGGAGGGTTCGCAGTTCACGATGCGACTGCCCTCGGCCGGTGGAAGCGAACCGACCGCCGAATTGATCGCCGAGACGGCACCCAGCGACACCATCACCATCGGAGGTGACTGACATGGCCGGACCAACCGTGCTCGTGGTCGAAGACGAAGAGGCCTTCCTCGATGCGCTCGAGATCGGCTTGACCCAGGAGGGGTTCCGCGTCGAGCTCGCTCGAGACGGCGCCGAGGCGCTGGATCGGTGGGAGGCGGTCGAGCCCGATCTGATCCTGCTCGACCTGATGCTGCCCCGGGTGTCCGGTGTGGACGTCTGCCGGGAGATCCGCTCGAAGTCGAAGGTGCCCATCATCATGGTCACGGCGAAGTCGTCGGAGATCGACACCGTCGTGGGGCTGGAGGTCGGCGCGGACGACTACGTCACCAAGCCGTACCGGATGCGCGAGCTGGTCGCCCGGATGCGGGCCGTGATGCGGCGCTTCGAGAACCCCGGTGAGGAGGTCGACGACGCCTCGGTGCTCGAAGTGGGCGACGTTCGCCTCGACGCCGCCCGTCACGAGGTGACCGTCGGCGGCGAGCTGGTGTCACTGCCGCTCAAGGAGTTCGAACTCCTCGAGTTGATGCTCGCCAACGCCGGCCGTGTGCTGAGTCGGGACGTACTGATCGACCGCGTCTGGGGGCACGACTACGTCGGCGACACCAAGACGCTCGATGTGCACATCAAGCGGCTGCGGTCGAAGGTGGAGCCGGATCCGCCGAACCCGACCCGGATCGTGACGATCCGCGGCCTCGGGTACAAATACGAACGACCCCGCAGCTGACCTACGATCGGCGCCGATGACG
>JAHDBV010000095.1:2385-13415 GCA_020630195.1 Acidimicrobiales bacterium | reverse complement strand
TGACCGGCCTGCGATCCCATCAGACGATGATGGACGTGGTCGGCAACAACATCGCCAACGTCAACACCCACGGCTTCAAGAAGAGCCAGGCACTGTTCCGGGAGGTGCTCTCCCAGACCGTGGCGGGCGCAGGCGCTCCCACGGCCAACATCGGCGGCACCAACCCCGCCCAGGTCGGCCTCGGCACGCGCATCGCCGCGATCGCCCAGAACATGGAGCAGGGCGCCCTCCAGCGGACCGGGCGCTCGCTCGATGTCGCCATCGAGGGTGACGGCTTCTTCATCGCCGACTTCGCCGGGGAGCGCATGTTCACCCGGGCCGGCAGCTTCTTCCTCGACGCGGATGGCCGCATGGTCACGAGCGATGGTGCGCTCATCCAGGGGTGGCAGGCCGACGACGTCGGCGAGATCGATCCGTCGCTCAACCCCACCGAGATCCGCATCCCGATCGGCCGCGAGGTCGAACCGGTGCCGACCAGTGCGGTGGAACTCGGCGGCAACCTGCCCGCCGAGGCGGCGATCGGTGACGACGAGATCCTCAACGTCGTCGTCTACGACAACCAGGGCCTGCCGATCGCGGTCGAGCTGACGGTGACCAAGACGGCCGCGAACCAGTGGACGATGTCGGGCACCTACGGCGACGCGTCGACCGCGTTCGCCCTCACGGACAACGTGTTGACCTTCGACGCCGACGGCGAGCTCACCGCTCCCGCCGACTTCAACGTGAACATCGCCGCCGGCGTGCTCCCGAACGCGGGTGCGATCGCCCTCACCGTCGGCGGTCCCGACGTCACGACGAAGATGTCGCAGTACGGCGGCCTCGCCTCCACGGCGGTCATCACCCAGGACGGCTCGGCCACCGGCTCGTTGCAGTCGCTCGCGATCGGGGCCGACGGCATCATCATGGGCAGCTACTCGAACGGGCAGCTCCGGGCCCTCGGCCAGATCGGCATGGCGAACTTCGCCAACCCCGAAGGCCTCGAGCGGGTGACCGGCTCGAACTGGCGGGCGACCGCCAACTCCGGTCTCGCCCAGATCGGTGTGCCCGGCTCCGGTGGTCGTGGCACCTTCGCCGCCGGCGCCCTGGAGATGTCCAACGTCGACCTCGCCGAGGAGTTCACGAGCATGATCCGCGCCCAGCGCGGCTTCCAGGCCAACTCCCGCATGGTCACGGCGTCGGACGAGATGCTCCAGGAGATCGTGAACATGAAGCGGTAGGTCCGCAGATCTGAACGGCTGAGCACGGGGAGCGGGTGAACCCGCTCCCCGTCTCAAGTCGTCGGGTGGTTCGACCGATCCAGGGGTGGCACGGACGTAACTCAATCGTTGCAAGGACGCACGACCCATGACGCTCTCCACCCCCCACGCGCCGGCGCTCACGCCGTATCTCGTCGACGCCGAGACGTTGCCCTCGCCCCCACCGATCGTGATGGAGATCGCGAAGCGGGCCGAGTCGGACGACGTCACGATCCCCGAGCTCGCCGCGCTGATCGGCAAGGACGCACCGCTCGCCGCGAAGTTGGTCCGGATGTCGAACAGCTCGATGTTCAACCTGGGCCGCGAGATCACCTCGATCGACCGGGCGCTGATGCTGCTCGGGCTGAAGACGGTGAAGATGCTCGCCATCTCGCTGTCGCTGCGCACGCTGATGCCCGGCGGGACGAGCGACGTCAACGACGGCAGCGTGACCCGGCGTCGGTCGCTGGTCTCGGCGGTCGTCGCCCGGAACCTCATGGAGCGGACCGAGCGGGAGTACACCGACGAGGCGTTCCTCACCGGCCTGCTCAGCAACATCGGGCTGATCGCGATCGCCGACCGTCGCCCCGACCACTACGACGCGCTCTTCGTCGAGACCGCCTGGCCCTCGGCCCAGCGCCAGCACGAGGTCCTCGGCTTCGGCATCAACGTGCTCACCGCCGAGTTGCTCGATCGCTGGGGCATGCATCCGGCGTTCGCGACCGCCATCACCCACTGCGACGTCGACGACCTCTCCGCCATCACCGACCCGAAGTCGCTGACGCTCGCGAAGGTGCTCCGGGCCGCCCGCGCCGCCGAGGAGCTCGTGTGCGGTGTCGAGAACGACGCCGGCACCGCGCTCGGCCGCCTGTTCGCCCTCGCCGAGGCCGACCTCGGCATGAGCCAGGACGAGGTGCAGGAGATGCTGCTCGAGGTCGAGCCGGTGATCGCCGAGACCGCCGACCTCCTCTCGTTCGACCTCCCCTGTGGTTCGGACCACGCGATGCTCGTCACCCAGGCCATGGCATCGCTCCAGACGTTCACGGTCGACATGGCCGCCGCGGCCAACCAGAACCAGCGGCAGAACGAGCAGCTCAAGGCCGAGAACCAGGCCCTCACGGCCACGAGCCGCACCGATGCCCTCACCGGGCTGCTGAACCGTGGCGCCTACGACGAGGAGATCGCCCGCCACATCGCGGCCCGCCAGCGTCAGGCGTTCAACGACCACCTGGCGATCCTCGTGATCGACCTCGACCGGTTCAAGAGCGTCAACGACACCCACGGTCACGCCGCCGGAGACGCCGTGCTCCGCAGCGTCGCCCATGTGCTGAGCCAGCAGGTGCGGACCGACGAGATCGTCGCCCGCTTCGGTGGCGAGGAGTTCGTGGTGATCCTCCCCCACGCCAACGAGAACAGCCTCTTCCTCGCCGGCGAGCGGCTTCGACGGGCGATCGAGGCGACGATCATCGGCATCCCGTCCGGCACGCTCCAGGTGACGGCCTCGTTCGGTGGCGCCCTGCTGCTCGATCCGGCCCGCGCCGATGCCTCGGAGGACATGTTCCACCGGGCCGACGCCGCGCTCTACGCGTCGAAGCAGGGCGGCCGGAACCGGGTCACCCTGGGCTGAACGGCGCCCCGCCGGCGCTCAGGCGCCGGACAACAGCGAGGACATCGACGCGGCGTTGAGCCGCCCGGTGTCGAAGACCTCGTCGAGACGGTCGTCCACGAGTCCGGTGGTGGCCGTGATCCGAGCCCGCACGGCGGCGTCTCCGACACCGTCGTCGTCGACTTCACGGAGACCACCGACCAGCCGGGCCGCGAGCAAGTTGTCGTGGTCGGCGCCGAGATCGTGATGGTCGGACACGGCGCCCACGAGATAGTCGGGGAAGTCCCAGCTGCCACTCATCAGCCCGGCGACCTCGGCGTGGTCCCAGCCGAACTCGTCGCGCTCCAACCGGGCGAGGTCGGCGTCGCCGTTCTGCCAGGCCTCGAGCACCACGCCGTAGTCGGGGCGGCGGTGGACGAGCAGTGGGATCGCCATGTCCTGGAGGAGTGCGGCGGTGAAGCTCTCCGACCGTCGGACGGGATCGATGACGTCCGCGAGTGCGGCCGCGAGCCCGGCCCGTTCGGCGGCGGTGGCCCAGAAGCGGGTCGACTCGAAGCCGGGGGCGGGTGAGGTGGGGAGCGCATGGCGCACGGCGAACGAGATGAGGATCGATTCGAGCTGGTTCTTGCCGAGCATCCGGCAGGCCTGGCCCACGCTGCCGATCCTGGTCCGGGGTGCGAACGCCGCGGCGTTGACGGTCCGGAGCAGGTGCACCGTGAGCCCGGGGTCGTGTTCGATCACGGCCGTGACGTCGTCGAGGCCCGCCTCCGGGTCGCCGAGTCGATCGAGGGCTTCGGTCACGGTGCCGGGGAAGACCGGCAGGTCGGCCTCGCCGATGATGGCGGCGAGGGCTTCACCCGACTCGTCGCGGGTTCGTCGTCGCAGTCGCATGGTGGTCCCCTATTCGGCCCGTCGGCCCATCTTCGTGGCGAAGATGCTCAGCAGGCCGCCGAGCATCACGTACCCCAGCACCACCTCGGTCATCACCATCACCTGGGCGCCGAGTGAGGCGGGCAGGGCGTCGCCGTAGCCGAGCGTGGTGAGGGTCACGACCGAGAAGTACCAGGGTGACAGCGCCGTCTCGTCGCTGCCGTAGTCGACGTCGACGAGCCCGTAGGCGAAGCCGAACACGACGGCGAACATCACCGTGAGGATGCCCCAGCGCACGAAGCTGCGACCGCAGTCGGACGTCAGCCACCAGAGCCGGTAGAGCCGTTCGTGCCAGTCGCTCCGGCTGCGGAACTCGTGGAGGTAGTTCTGGTCCATGATCGTCCGGCGGGCGAGGTAGGCCCCGGCGAAGTCGACGTCGAGCACATCGACGCCGATCCAGTCGGCGGCGTCGGTGCCGGTGATCCGGCGCAGGCGCCCACCCGACAACTCGACGTCTCGGAACGACGAGCCGCGCACATCGGCGCCGGTGAGGTCGGCGCCGGTGAACACGGCCTGGGTGCAGTCGGCGTCGTTGAGCACGACGTCGAGCAGACGGGCTCCGTGCAGCGTGGCGTTCCGGAGATCGACGCCGACCATCGACGCCGAGCTGAGCGAGGCTTCCGTGAGGTCGGCGCCGAAGAACAGGGCGCCATCGAGGGTGGCCGAGCCGAGCTGGGTCGCCCGCAGCGACGCGTCGGTGAACCGGGCACGGGTCGCGTCGACGCCGACGATCTGCGCCCGGTCGAGGCGGGCACCCGTGAGGTCGCAGTCGACCAACGAGGCGCCCGTGAGCTTGGCCCCGCTGAGGTCGGCGCGGGCGAGATCCGCACCGTCGAACACACAGCCGCGCAGATCACGACCGCTGAGGTCGGCGTCGACGAGGCGCACACCCCGGAGATCGGCTCCGGGTGCGACCAGGTCGTCATCGGCGATCGAGGTCATGGCGTCCCATCGGCGGTCGGGCGCCTCGCGTGAGCAGGACCACCCACGCCGCTCGGGCAAATCTCTGGGCCGGATGAATCCGCTTGAGTTGGGGGGCGGCCATACCGAAGCAAGGGGAGGCCCATGGACGGGCCGACCTCACTCATGGACGAAACCCCCGCTCACCCCAAGCAGGCGCTCCTCGCGCTCCTCAGTTGTGTCGCCGCCCTCGGCGCCGTGCTCGTCAACGAACGGGTCGACGGCCTCGGCGAGGCCCTCACGGGCGTGCTCGTCGTGGTGGCGATCGTGTTGGCCCGGGCACTCGCCACCGGGGACGACCGCCGATTCACCCATCTCTCCCCCGAGGCGATCCCACTGGGCCTCGCCGTGATGTGGATCGATCTGGGGCCGCTCGTCGGTGCGGTCGCCGCGGCGTCGGTGCTGACCCCCGGCTTCGCGTCGTCCGACGTCGCCGCCGGCGGGCGGGTGCTGCTCGGTGCCGTGGTGGAGGCCGTCACCGTCTGGACGATCTGGACCCTGGCACCCACCACGAGCCTGGCGGCGACCTTCCTGGCGCTGGGCTTCGCCACGGCCGGCGCCAGAACCGCTCGCACGCTCGTCGAGACCTCGGGTGACTTCCGTGCCCGCGTGCACGAGGCGCTGACACCGCGGCATCGGGCGGTGCGGGCCGCGTTCGTGGTCCAGGCCGCGGCGGTGGCCGCCCTGTCCGAGGTGAGTCCGCTCGCCATGGCACTCGCACTCACACCACTGCCCGTGGTGTGGGCACTCGGTTCGGCCGAGGCCCGGCTCGACGACAGCCATCGGCGCCTGCGCCGGATCCACGCCGCCGTCGAGGCGCTGAGCGGCCTGGACGATGCCGAGTCGATCGCGGAGGCGACCGCCGAGCGCCTCGCCGAAGCCACCGCGGCACCGTCGGTCTTCGTCCGCTTGTGGGACGTCGATGGTGCCCCGACCGACGCACTGGTCGGCGCGCCCCCGCCACTGCAGCCCCCGGCGTCACCGACCGACGGCCCGACCTGGGTCCAGGCACTCGCCTCCTCGGAGGTCGTCGCGGTGGGTGGGTCCGACGATCGTCGCCACGACCGCCTCGACGGAGCGACCGGTGTGCTGATCCGACCGCTGCGCGACGAGCGCGGCTGCCTCGGCGTCGTGATCGTCGGGCGGACCGTCGAGTCGGACGAGCGCAACGACATCTGGTGGACCGATGCGATCGGGGTACACGCCACGATCGCGGCCCGGAAGTCGACGTTGCATTCGGCGGTGAAACACGCCGCCACCCACGACCGTCTCACGGGGCTCGCCAACCGCAGCCACTTCGACGCCTGGCTCCGGTCGTATCTCGAGGCCGGCCACCCGGGGTCGGCGCTGCTCGTCGATCTCGACCGCTTCAAGGAGGTGAACGACACCTTCGGTCACGAGGCCGGCGACCGTCTGCTGGTCGAGGCCGCCAGCCGCCTCGTCGGTGGGGTGCGGGTCGGGGATCTGGTGGCCCGGTTCGGGGGCGACGAGTTCGCGATCTTCATGCCCGGGCTCGACGCCACGGACGCGCTCGAACGTGCCGACCGTCTCGCGGCACAACTCGAGGAACCCTTCGACATCGGGCCCACCGAGATCGCGATCGGGGCGAGCATCGGTGTGGCCACGGCTCCGGATCACTCGGGTGACGGTCCGACGCTGCTGCGGGCCGCCGATCTCGCGATGTACCACGCCAAGCGTCAACGTCTGCGGGCCGCCGCCTACGGCTCGTCGCTCGAGGCACGCGATGCCCGGCGGCTCACCCTGCTGACCGATCTGCGTTCCGCGGTCCGGCGAGGGGAACTGACGGTGCACTACCAACCCCAGGTCGAACTCGGCGGTGGCCGGGTCATCGGTCTGGAGGCGCTCGTCCGCTGGCGTCATCCGCTCGGTGAGTGGATCCAGCCCGACGTGTTCGTCGAACTCGCGGAGCAGGCGGGACTCATCGACGAGTTGACCGAGCACGTGTTGACCACGGCGAGTCGGGACACCGCGGCGCTCCTCGCCGACGGCTACGACCTCCGGCTCTCGGTGAACCTGTCGGCGCAGAGCCTGCTCGACGCCCGCCTCGAACACCTCGTGCTGCGGTCGCTCGAGTCCGGCGGGCTCGCCGCCGACCGGCTGACCCTCGAGATCACCGAGACGACGATGATGAGCGACGGCGACCGCACCGCCCATCTGCTGAATCGTCTCGCCCACTGGGGGATCGAGATCAGCGTCGACGATTTCGGCACGGGCTTCTCGTCGCTCGTGTCGCTGCGCCAGATGCCGATCGCCGAGGTGAAGATCGACCGGTCGTTCGTGATGCGGATGACCGAGGAGCACAACGACCAGGTGATCGTGCGCTCGACGATCGAGCTCGCCCACAACCTCGGCCTCGTGGCGATCGCCGAGGGGGTCGAGGATCTCGACACGGTGCGCATGTTGAGCGAACTCGGGTGTGATGTGGCCCAGGGCTACGGCATCGGCCGGCCCGTGCCGCTCGAGGATCTGCGCCCGTGGCTCGCGCGTTGGACGACCACCGACGCCGGACTGCGGGCGGGGCCCGTCCCCGAGCGACGCGAGGCGGCCCGCCCGGTCCGTCGCCTCCACGATCGCGTCGCCGTCTGAGAAAATTCCCGAACCCGCTGTCGATCTCCGAGCGGCCGTGCGTCAGTTCGTCGAGGAGGGCAACCAGCCCCACCCCACGATCACCACACGGGAGACCGACATGAACACCTTCACCACCACCTACCGCTACCTCGCCACCGCGATCATGGCCGGCGCCTTCGGCTTCTTCGGCTCGGCCAAGATCCTGAAGCTCGACATCGTCACCGCCTCGGGGGGCTGGGACCGCCTGCCCGAGTCGGCCTGGGCCGCCATCGGCGCCGTCGAGCTCGCCGCCGTCGCCGGTCTGCTGCTCGCGCTCGCTCCCCGCCTCCGAGCGCTCGGCGTCGCTGCTGCGGGCGGACTCGCCGTGCTCACGGCCTCGGCGGTCGTCTATCACCTCGTCAACGGCGACCCCGGCGGCGACATCGCTCCGGCCGTGGTCCAGTTCGTCATCTCGAGCGGCTACGTGATCGCCGCCCGCCTCGGTCGCCCCGCCACGGCCGGCACGCATCGCACCGCATCGGGCTTCGCCGCCGCCTGAGGAGCACGACGCCGAGAACGACGAAGCCCCGGGCCGATGGCCCGGGGCTTCGTCGTTGGTACACCCCCTGGGACTTGAACCCAGAACCTGCGGATTAAGAGTCCGTTGCTCTGCCAATTGAGCTAGAGGTGCTTGTGAGAGCACCGGAGCCTACCGGATCGCCCGGCGTGCTCCGACGCTTCATGGGGTGACCGAGGGGACTCGAACCCCCGACCTTCAGGGCCACAACCTGACGCTCTAACCACCTGAGCTACGGCCACCATGTGCGGGTCGCAAGACTAGCGGGCCCGAGTCGTATCGGGGCTCCCGATTTCGTCGTGGATCACCCGGTGCCCCCGGCACCGGCGGCGAGCAGCGCTTCGACCTCGGCCAGGGTGCGGACGTCGCCGAAGGATCGATGGATGGTGCGGACGGATCCGGCCATGCCGGCGGGTCGTGCGGCGAGGATCGCGTCGGGGGCGACGATGGTCCGGAACCCGAGCGTGGCGGCGTCGCGCACCGTCGATTCGACACACACCTCCATCACGGCCCCGACCACCACGAGGGTCTCCACGCCGAGCTCAGCCAGCACCGATCGGAGGTCGCTGCGCCCGTGGGCGAGTGCCGACGGCGCCGTCTTCTCGATGACTCGATCCCCGGGAGCCACGAGTCCGGGCACCAACCGTGCGGCCGGCCGGCCACCACCGCCCGAAGCGCGGTACCGCTCCCACACCTCGTCGCCGAAGAACTCCCGGCGGGCGGCGGTCTCCGGCTCCGCGCCCGGCACGACCCAACAGACGTGGCCGCCGGCACTGCGGGTCGCGTCGGCGAGTCTGCGGACGGCTGCCACCACCACGGGGCCGTCGTCGGCGTCGTCGACGAAGAACGGCACCAGGTCGACCACGACCAGCGCGGTCGACGGGCCGTCGAGGTGTTCGAACGCGTGGCGTCGGCCGCGTCGGGCCTCATGACGGGCCAGCTCCTCGGGCGGGATCCGCCAGCGCGGCGACGTCGGTTCCACGCCCATCACCCTCCCACGACCGATCAGCCGACCGGGGCCGACGGGTCGACGTGACCGTGGGCCCGGCACGGTCGGCGACGACCTGATACGAACAACGACACGGCCGCCGAGTTCGCGGTCGGAGGAGGAACCGACATGGCACGCACCAATCCGAAGATCGATCGGCTCGCGCAGATCCCGCTCTTCTCCCGGGCCGACGCCAAGGCCCTCGACGAGCTGGCGTCCGCCGCCGATGAGGTGAGCACGGCCGCCGGGACGACGTTGATCACCGAAGGCAGCCAGCACAACGACCTGTTCGTGATCGTCGACGGCGAGGTCGCCGTGACCGTCGGCGACATCGAGGTGTCACGGCTCGGCGCCGGCGAGATCCTCGGCGAACTGGCCATGTTCGAACGCATGCCGGCGAGTGCGACGGTCACCGCGGCGACCGATGTCTCACTGCTCGTGATCCCGTTCAACCGGACCGATCAGCTCCTCGACGGGAACCCTTCACTCACCAAGGCCATCGCGGCCCAGCTCGCCCACCGGCTGCGGCTCACCGACGAAAAACTGCGCGGCTGATCACGCCGGGGCGTCGCGCCGCGTCGCGCGACGCTCCTCGGTGACGGGTCGGACGAACCGGTCGATCACGTTCGCGGTCAGCCGCTGCACCGCCACGTCGCCGGCGAGCCCGAAGACCCAGTCGGTCGTGCCGATCGTGACCACCTCACCGCCGACCCGGATCGGGCGACCGACCACGATGACGGCGTTCCCGTGCCGGACCCGGGCGAGGTTCCGTTCGCTCGTGTCGCCGTGGATGCGTTCGGCGATGAACTCGAGATCACCCTGGTCGCTCAGAGCGGCGATCGATGCGGGGTACTCCCCCACTCCCAGGTTGCTCGACGGCACCATCGCCACGATCGTCATGCCGTTCGGCAGGTCGACCCGGGGCCACATCACGGGCAGCTGGGTCTCGTCGAACTGGATCGGGCAGCCGAGGGTCTCGTAGCCCACCACGCCGTCGTCGGCGCCGAGCACGTCGCCGTAGCGCAGGCCCGTGCCCTCGAGGATCCAGTGGTCGTCGCGGTAGACGACGAACCCGCCGACCCCGCGGGCGGTGGCCTGACCGAACCGGTGGTAGAGCCCGAACGCCGAGCCGGCGCCGAGGAACGACCACTCGGGTCGCCCGACGATCGGATCGGCCCACATGCCGGTGGTCTCGACGTGGCGGCCCTCCGCGACGACGGGGTCGTCGAGGTGGGCCCGGTACTTGTGGCACACCATCGAGGTGGCCTCGTGACGCACCTGCCAGAACATCGTGTTGCCGCTGAAGCTGGCGAAGTTGCCACCGTCGCGCACCCGGGCCTCGATGGCGTCGCGTTGTGGAGCCGACCAGTACTCGTCGTGGCCGACCGAGAGCACGAGGTTGTAGGCCTCGAGGTCGATGACGCCGTGGTCGAGGTCGGTGGAGATCGCCAGGTCGAGCTCGTAGCCCGCACCCTCGGCCCACTCGACGAAACGGCGGGTGTGGGTGAACCACCCGGTCGAACCGATCGCGGAGGGGTAGGCGTGTTCGGTCCGGTAGGCCTGGAAGATCGTGCCGTCGGCGTCGGCGTCTTCCCGGAAGCGCACCGGCCGAGCCTTGCGGTCGTCCCGATCGACCTCGGGTCGACACAGCATCCCGCGGGCGAACGGACGCTCGAACGAGACGCGGTGGCCACCGGTGTAGAGCGATCGGCCGCCCCAGGTGTTGTATGCGTTCCAGGTGTTGGTGTCGAGCACGAGCAGGGCCCGCGCCGCGGGCTCGGCCGCACGTACGACGAAGCCGGCGTGGGCGACGCGTCGGTCTTCGGGGCCCTCCGAGGCCGTGAGGGTCACGAGGAAGAAGCCCGATCGCCAAGACGGATCGACGGGGATCTCGAGCGACACCGGCCATGCACAGCCGTTCGCGTCCGCATCGTCGGGCGGGGGTGTGAACGCACCGGGGAGGCCGTCGGCCCGGAACACCTCGACCCGTTCCGCTCCCCATCGTTCGACCGTCACGTCGTAGCTCGGCGCGTGGGTGGACACGTGCAGCGTCACGGCGTCGCCGGCGGCCGCACTCAGCGGTGTGGTGTACCCCTCGATGACGTCGTGGAAGGTCTGATCATCGGCGGCTGGGCGATCGGCGGCCATGTCGCATCGTCGCACCTG
>JAHDBV010000095.1:0-2285 GCA_020630195.1 Acidimicrobiales bacterium | reverse complement strand
TTGCCGGCCCACAGGTCGCCGTGCAGCCGGGCGGGCGGTTCGTCGGGGACACCGAACTCGTCGAGCCGATCGATCACGGTGTCGAGCCGGGCGAGCGTGTCGGGAGCGAGCGCCGCCGCGTCGACGGCGAGACGGCGGAGTGGCACGAGGCGACGATCCCGGAAGAACTCGGCCCACCTGTCGCAGGGGTCGTTCGGGAGGGCCCGGGAGCCGGTGGTCCGACGGTCGGTTCGGCCGAAGGTCGGCAGGCCGACCCGGTGAAGGCGGGCGAGGCCGGCGCCCACGGCGGCTTCGTCGGATGGAGCCCGGCGCGACTCCTCGATCCACTCGAGCACGAGGAACGCGGGCCGGTCGGGGTCGGCGATCTCACCATCGTCGACCGCGACCACCTCGGGCACCGGCAAGGCCTCGGTGTCCCGGAGCCACCGCAAACCCGCCGCCTCGGTGGTGAAGAACCCGGCCGGCGGCTGTCGATGGGTCTTCGCGAAGACGGTGCGACCGTCCTCCAGGTCGACACGGAACGCCTCGGCCACGTCGCCACCGCCGAGTGGGGTCGTGGCCGACACCGCGGTGTCGAGCACCTCGGCCAGACGGTCTCGGAGGGTTCGCCGCATCCCCGGAGTGTCGCAGGCCCGGGCGGCCGGGATGTCGAGATCGTCAAGGGTGAAACGAATCCGGCCGTGTGGCAATCTCGCCGTCGTGACCACCACCGCCGCCAACGAGGCCTTCCTGGCCGCCCGCCAGTTCCTGTGGGACCACCGCACCGACCACGTCGCCGCCGTCGACGGGTTCGCGTGGCCCGACGTCGGGCCCGATTTCAACTGGGTCGACGACTACTTCGATCCGATGGCCGAGGGCAGCGACGCCCGGGCGCTCCACCTCCTCGAGGAGGACGGCTCCGCTTCGATCCTGACCTACGGCGAGTTGGTGACCCGCTCGCGCCAGGTCGCGAACCTCCTCGTCGAGCACGGTGCCTCCCGGGGCGATCGGGTGCTCGTGATGCTCGGCAACGAGACCGCGCTGTGGGAGACGATGCTCGCGGCCATCCGGATCGGGGTCGTCGTGATCCCGGCCACGACGCTCCTCGCCGGACCCGATCTCGCCGACCGCTTCGAGCGGGGTGGCGCCTCGATGGTGGTGACCAACGCCTCGGCGCGAGACAACGTGGACGCCCTGGACGCGGCGCTCACCGACGGTGTCACCCGTATCGCCGTCGGCGGCGGCGACGGCTGGATCGACTTCGCCACCTCCCACGACCACTCCGTGGACTTCGCGAAGGCCGAGGCGACGACCTCGGCCGACCCGCTGCTCGAGTACTTCACCTCGGGCACCACGTCGAAGCCGAAGCTGGTGCGCCACACCCAGGTCAGCTACCCGGTGGGCCACCTCTCGACGATGTACTGGCTCGGCCTCCAGCCGGGTGACGTGCACTGGACGATCTCGTCGCCGGGCTGGGCCAAGCACGCATGGAGCTGCTTCTTCGCCCCGTTCAACGCCCAGGCCTGCATCTTCATCTACAACTACACCCGGTTCGACGCCCCGACGGTGCTCGGCGTGCTCGTCGACCATGGCGTGAACACACTCTGTGCGCCGCCGACCGTGTGGCGGTTCCTGATCCAGGCCGACCTGTCGTCGTACGACGTCGCGCTGCGAGAGCTCATCTCCGCCGGCGAGCCGCTCAACCCCGAGGTGATCGACCAGGTCGAGCAGGCCTGGGGCATCCGGATCCGCGACGGGTTCGGCCAGACCGAGACCACCGCGCAGGTCGGCAACACCCCCGGCTCCGAGGTGCGACCCGGCTCGATGGGCCGTCCGTTGCCTGGTTATCGGATCGCCCTGATCGACGCCGACGGGAACGAAGCCGAGGAGGGTGAGATCTGCATCTCGCTCGCCGACCGCCCGGTGGGCCTGATGGAGGCCTACGCCGACGATGCGGCCAAGACGGCCGAGGTGATGGCCGACGGGCACTACCACACCGGTGACGTGGCCATGAAGGACGCTGATGGCTACATCACCTACGTGGGTCGGGCCGACGACGTGTTCAAGGCGTCGGGCTATCGCATCAGCCCGTTCGAGCTCGAGAGTGTGCTGATCGAGCATCCCGCCGTCGCCGAGGCGGCGGTGGTGCCCTCACCCGACTCGCTGCGGGGCAACGTGCCGAAGGCCTACGTCATCCCGGCGCCCGGACACGAGCCAACGGCCGAGACCGCGGCGGAGATCCTGGCGTTCGTGCGGGAGCGGGTGTCGGGCTACAAGCTCGTCCGCCGCCTCGAGTTCGCCGACCT
>JAHDBV010000094.1 GCA_020630195.1 Acidimicrobiales bacterium | reverse complement strand
GCAGGGTCGTGCGGGTGCGGGCGCCGCTCGAGCCGGCGAGTTCGACCGCAGCAGCAAGCTCGTCGACCTCGGCGAGCGCTTTGGTGTCGGCGTGGTCGGCGAGCACCGTCCACACCGGCACGTTCCGGGTCGCCGCCTCAGTGAGGGCGTCGGAGAACAGTCCGAACGCCGGGTTGCTGGAGAGGCGGGTGGGGAGGGCGAGGGCTTCGTTCATCCCCGCCCCACCGGCCAGAAGCGTCGAGGCCAGGTGCAGGTAGGTCACGAGGCCGGAGCGGATCTCCGTCCGGAGGCGAGAGGCCTCGGTGCGGAGCTGATGATCCGCAAACCACCAGCCCACTCCCCCACCCACCAGCACAGCCACGAGCAGCCGGACCGGGCTGAACGAGCCCGCCGATGCCAGCGACCACACCAGCACCATCACTGCCGCGACTGTGGCGAGGAAACCTGCGGTCGTCAGCCTCGACCGTGCGTGATCCGCGGCGGTTCGGCCGGTCACGGCGAGATCGGCGGCACGGGACCGGCTCGGCGTGCCGGTGCAGGCATCGAGGAGGCGCCCGGTCAGTGAGGTTGACGCCCCGGTGGTGGTTGGGGGTTGTTCGAGTCGGCGGGTGATCTCGGCGATCGGGACCGGCCTCGGCCACAACCCCATCACCACCAACAACGCCCCGGCGCCGGCGGCGAGTCCGAGCAGGATCGGGGTGATCACGACACCACCCCGCCGAGCAGCCGCGGTTCCGGCGTGCCGGCAGCGAGTCGGATCATCGAACGAAGCGACCCGAACCAGAGCGCCACGATCACCGACAGCACGAGCTGCCCGGTCGTCGAGTCAAACGGCGCCAGATACTCCCGTTGGGTGAGGAACAGGATCACGGCGACGGCGAGCATCACGCCGGTGACCGTCGAGGCCTGACGCCACAACCCGGCCCGGGCGGCGTCGATCTGGCGTCGGGCGTTCGCGTCGTCACGGGCGTGACGGGCGATCGCATCCAAGACCTCGGAGAGCCGCTCACCCCGAGCCGACACGGCGAGCCGGACCGCCGTCACGACACGATCAGCGGCCGGGTGAGCGAGCTCATCTGCCAGACCCTGGAGTGCGGTGTCGGTGGGTTCGTGACGCAACCGGACCGCCAGATCGGCCACGGCTGGGCGGATCGTGGTTGGTGCGGTACGGGCGGTGGTGGCGAGGGCGTCGTTGATCCCCGCACCCGCCGCCACCAAGTCACGCAGCTGGTCCGCCCACCCCGCCACCGCGTCCGCACCGTCGAGCGACCGCTGCCGCTCACGGCGTTGATCGACCATGCCCGGCACCACCCACATCGCCGCCACCAGGGCGACCGCAGCGACCGGCCAACCCGTGACCACCCAACCGACCGCCCCAGCAGCGACTGCGGCTGCGAGGCGACGCCGATCCACCGGCACCCGGGGCGTCGCCGGACGAGACCGGCTGGCCTGATCCGGCCACACCGACACACCGAGCAGCGCAGCACCGAAGCAGAACACGATCGCGCCGAACACGACCGCAACCGACGGGCTCACGGTTGGGCTCCGAGTCGTCGCCGGAGCCGTTCCGACGGTTGAACGAGGGTGCGTTGCGCCCGCCCGTCGGGCCCGGGTTCCCAGAGCTCGAGGGTTTGGACACCGCCGTCGTCAGTCGTGAGGCCGGTGAGTTCGAGGACCTGGGTGATCGCCCGAGTCCCATCCGCGAGTTTCCGGAGGTGCACGATCACATGGACCGAGTCCGCCAGGGCGGCGGCGGTGGCGTCACGTGGGAGGTCGGCCTGCCAGCCGTAGGTGATGATCCGGTTGATCGCGGAGCGGGCCGAGTCGGCGTGGATCGTGCAGAGCGACCCGTCGTTCCCGGTCGACATCGCGTTCAACATGTCCACGACCTCGGGGCCGCGGACCTCGCCGACGATCACCCGGTCCGGGCGCATCCGCAGCGACTGGCGGACCAGTTCACGCATCCCGATCGCCCCGGCACCCTCGACGTTCGCCGGGCGGGTCTCCATCGCCAGCACATCCGATCCCTCGAGCATCAGCTCGAGGGAGTCCTCGATCGTGATCAGGCGTTCGGTCCGATCGATCTCGGAGATCAACGCCCGCAACAACGTGGTCTTCCCGGCGTCGGTGCCGCCGGCGATCACCACATTCGCCGGCGACGGCCTCCGCACCAACGCCGCCAAGAACCCCTGCAAGTCCGGAGCCATCGTCCCCGACGCCGCGAGATCGGCGAGGGTGACATGACGGTGACGGTGCTTGCGGAGGGACAGGGCGCAGGTGCCGGTGACCTCCATGATCGCATGCAGGCGAGAACCGTCCGGGAGTTGGAGATCGAGGAACGGGTGAGCCGAATCGAACCGACGTTCACTCCTCCCCGCCTGGGAGGCGAGGCGGCGGACCATGTCGATCAGCTCGATGTCGGAGTCCGCCAGCGACGGGCCCGGACGCTTCGTGCCATCGGCCCGAGTGATCCACACCGCATGTGGGCCGTTCGCCGTCACGTTCTCCACCAACGGATCCGCAAGCAGTTCGAGGAGTCGGTCGACCGGGTTCAACCGGCGCCGAACCTCCGCCGCCAGCGAACGCTCGACCGACACGCTCAGCATCGGTTCACCCGCGGCGGTGCGGGTGCGGGCGAGAGATTCGAGTTCGGCTTGGAGGGCGTCTTCGACCCAGACCTGCTGGTCTTGGGTCGACAACACCACCCCGGCCCGGTCCCGCTCCACCTGGAGCGCCACGATCCGATCGGTCAGGGTGCGGGCCAGGGCGGTCACCTCGACAGGGTCGAGGTGACCGTTCGGGGCGAGGTCAACCACGGAACGCTCCAAGGAACTCCGACACGGGCTCCGCTGCGTCCACGCCGGCCGTGGCTTCCGGCTCGGCGCGGTCGGTGGGGTTGCGGGGCTTGTGGAGGTCGGTTGCGATTGCGGACACCGCTGCGGCGAGACGCGAACGGTCCAGGCCGCGGGCGGCGAGCCCGGCCCGCCAGATTGCCGCCGCAGCGCGCCGATCCTCCGGCACCTGCCACACCCGACCCGCATCCACCGGGCACTGCTCGGCGACCTCGTCGACCGAGTACGGACCCGATCCGACCACCACCAGACCGGCGCGGTCGGGCAGGTCCAGCGCCTCGAGACGAGCCGCAGCGAGCTGAGCACCAGGCAGCGTCGAGTCCGTCACCACCAGCACCGCGTCCGCTGCTCGGACACAGGCGTCGGTGTCGGGCCGGAACCGGCCGACATCGACCACGGTCACGCCCTCGTACTCGGCCAGCTGCCGCCACTGCGTGTCGCTCACTGCGGTGAGTGCCGCCGACATCGCCGCCGGCGACGGGACCCCGGCCACGAGACCAACATCGGCACCGACCGCTTGGGCCGACACCCCGAGCGCGTCGACCAGCGACCCCAACCGGGCCGCCGCCACCGCGTCGAGCCAGCCCGGCGACCACGACGTGCCCAGCTCGGCATGCCAACGAGCCGCCAACACCCCACCATCCGGATCGGCTTCGATCAACATCCGCAACAGGCCAGGTGTCGACCAACAACGAGCCAGCATCGCCGCCGTCGTCGTCACTCCCGGCGAACCCGACACGCCACCAACCGCGACCAGCATCAGCGCACCACCACCGACAACGCTGACCCCGCCGCCGCATCCACGACCTCGTCCACGACCAGCCCGTCCGGCAGCAGCAGCGACACCCACACCGCACCCGACCGCTCATCGCCAGCACCCACCGCAAAGACCTCGGCATCACCGAGGCGGACCGGGTCATCACCCGACGTCGCCACCAGGCTCACCGAGTCACCGGCCTCAAGACCGCCGACCGGGAACCGGCCCGGCTCCAACACCGCACCAACCACGACCGTGTTCGCCGGGCGCTCCTCGACCGGGCCGACCATGCCAGCCGCCATCAACAACCCAGCCGGCACATCCGCCGCCACGGTCTGACCGACGATCGAGTCCTCCGCATCGGCCGGGACCGACGCCACCACCCCGTTCGCCGAGACCGACACGACCGCCAGATCCGACGCCGTCAGCACGTCCCCGGCATCGAGGGCCCGAGCGGTCACGAGAACCGGGCGCTGGTCCGACACCGAGTTCGCCCACAACCCGAACCCGAGCACCGCACCCGCCATCAACAACCCGCCAGCCACCGCCAACGGCACCCGACGCACCACCGGCAACGCCGCACGACGCTCACCACTCACGACGTCCCCCACTCCGACACCAACGCCTGCACCTCCGCCACAACAACCTCCCGCTCCGACACCGTCACCAGATCCGGCAACACCCCCGACCCGCACTGGGCCGAACACACAAACACCACTTCCCACCGCACCGACGCCGACAACCGCTGCACACCCGCCGCCGACGACTCGTGGAACTCCGTCACACACTCCGCCCGGTCATCCGCAGATCCGGGGCCGGCGCAGATCACGACCTCGGGTGCGTCGCCGCCGGACCAGGTGATCTCGACCGGCGTCGCCGTCGTCGTCACGGTCAACGGCGGGATCGACGCCGTCGCCGACACCGGCACCCACGCGCCCTCGTCCACGAACAGGCTCGTCGGGAACCGCACCACCAACGGCACGACCTCGTCCCCCGTCGGGGCCGAGTACGGGTGGAAAGCAACCACCGGCGTGCGCTCATACGCGTCGCTGATCACGGCGTCGACCAGATCATCCGGCAACGGGTCACCAACCGGGAACAACCACCAATCCCCGACACCATCACCGCACCACGCCGCCCAATGCGGCTCATCGAGCGTCACGGTCAACCGGATCTCGTCGAACCACAACGGCGTGGGGTCACCCGGCTCCACGTGTTCCCACTCACACGACGTGAACCTCGACGCGCCACCACCGGAACCGGACGTCGAGTCGGACGATGTCTCGAACACCGTCGCTGACACACCCGAACCATCCGAAGCACCCGAACCGCCACAGTTCCCGACACAGCCGTCACCGGTCGGAGCTGCGAACAGCGAAAGTCCTACGACGACTAAGAGAGCGCGCACGTTCGCCCCTCGCCACCTGCCGCCGCAGCGGCCTCATCGGAGAAGAAGTCCGAGATCAGCCAAACGCCGTCGACACGGTCGAGCTGGATCTGCCCGATCCACGCATCACCGTCATCGGCTGCGATGACCTCGCCCGTGTCGGCCTCAACGAGCTCGTGGTCCGCCGAGGTGCAGGCCTCAACGTCGGCAAGGCCCTGATCGAGATCGACCGCAACGGAGAGGACCTCGATCCGATCGCCGCCCCGGCTGCGCTGAATCGTCGACGGGTCATCGTCCAGGCCGGCGTACCGATCACGAATCGGACCCGTCAGGAACTCGAGCGGTAGACCCGCCTCGCCTCGTGACGTGTCGAGATCGAACGTGTACCAGGCCTCGACCACCTCGGAGATTTCCGCCTCGGCGGCAGCGATCTCGCGGAGTTCGAGCTCGCGCTCCGACAACGTCGTCGATGGCGCAACCGTTGTCGGCGTCGCTGTCGTGACCGGGGCGCTGGTCATCGACGTCGACGGCGACGTCTCTGGCACGCTGCTCGAACAGGCCACAGCCATCGGCAACACCACCACGAACACCACCCCACGACCCATCACCCGCAACCTCCCTACGTGCCAGCCCGACCACTCGAAGTGACGAGCGACACAGGAGGCTAGGAACGCCAGGCAGCCCCGGACAAGGGAGTCGATCTCCTCACGGACACGCACATCCCACCGAGATGGCAGCGCACGTTCCCGAACGCGACGCACCGCTCTATCTGTCCGAACCAACCTGATCCCGAGGCATCTCTCGACCATGTCACAACAAACTCCAACGCATCGACCGCCAAGTCTCCGCGACCGCTGTGACACGGCTTCTCACCAGCGTTGCGAGTCTCGTCGCCACGCCACTCGTGCTCGCGGTCGCTGTTGTCGCCCTCGCTGCCGGTGCGGCCGCGACCGCTCCCGCTACACGCGGCGGTCTCAGAAGCACCTCCACTGCGACGCGGGTAGAGCTCCGGAGCTCAAGGGCCTCAGCTCGCTCGGCAGGCGGCGATCACAGCTTCCACATGAGTCCGCACGCCAAGGGCTCAGGAAACCCAAGCCGCAAGGAGTGGCGCCTGAACTTCAAGCCCGCTTGGTGGGCCTCGCGGGACAGCTTCCGAAGCTCGAAATCCCTGATCAGAGCGCTGAGCTCGACGCTGTCGACACACTCAGTGACCACCCCGACACGGTCAGCGATGCGAGAGTTGACCGTCAACGCCAAACACGGCTGAGCGAAGCAGAGACTCGACGACTCGTGCAACGCCGAGCGGAGGGCGCCACGATCAAACAGCTCGCAAGCGAGTTCGGCGTTCATCGGACGACGGTGATTCGGAAGCTCCAAACACGATCCTGAAGGACCGACCCAGCCACGCAATCAGGACGCTTCCCGCGCGCAAGACTGCGGGCATACGGAGCTCGCCGCCGTCGAGGCTTCAACCGCCCGCCCAGGCGCCCACTACGGAAAGTGCAGAAGCCCGACCGCGTCGAACTCGTCGAGCACGCGCCCCGTGTTCGCATCAACAATACCGACCGTCGTGGAACCGCCTGCCAACTCTTTCCGTACAACTCCCAGAGCCGTCTCGTTGTCCCCCGTCCATGGGAAAGGCTGCTCGATCGAGCTACCCCCGAGTTGATCTCCGTCGTCGCAGCCAACAAGACTCGTGCCTCCAGGCTCAACTACGACGGCAATAAGGCCTTCGTCGGAGACGCGGAGCGAAACGATCTCGCCCTCAGCTGCGCAGACGAGGGAACCATCATTGCTGTGGACGTTCGTATTCACTGCCGCAGGACCAAGGGCAGACAGACCGAATACATACTCGCCGTCATGCCGCCACGCTCGAGTTACGTCGCTGTCAATGAGCGCGCTGTCAGCCGCTGTCCAAACCACAACGTACTCTTGACCAGGTGGCTGCCAGATAATCTCTTGCGATCCGGTTCGGAGCGCTAACCACTCTGCGTACTCGGCCTGATCACTTGTTGGAGCCGCAACTTCTGACGTGCACGCAGCCACGGCGAACGCACACGTCAGAAGCCGGACAGCCTTCAGCACGACACTACGTCCGATACTTACAAACGAGCTGCGCTGAACCGCTGACGTTCGAGATCCACTTGCACCCGGAGGATCCGTGGACCTGCACATGCGTTTGCGAAACATTGAAGAGTCCGGTGGCGTAGTGAGTCGTCTGATTGCCCCAAGGATGCACGTACTCGCGCGTCCGGATCCGTGCGTAGTCGTGGATCTCGATCGTCACACTACCACCAGTCATCCACTTCCACGACGAGTTGCGGTAAGTGTTCGCTGCCGTTGTGCTATTGTAGTAGGTCACATACGATGCCGCAACGGCCGCCGTAGCCGCACCAAGCACGATCACAATTGCTACGAGTGTTGAACTCAACCCAAGTCGAAAGCGATACATCTCCCTACTCCTCGAGTCCGGGGACGACGAGAGCGTCCACGCCGTCGGCGATCTGGACCTTGCCGTCCGTGAGCCATCGCTGTCCTGTGGCGTCGCCGATGACGAAGAGGTTAGTTCCGACGACCGCCTCCGCCGCCAGCTGCGGGCTGGAGGCCGCGATGTCAGCAAGTGTGTCAGGGAGCAGCGAAACCTGCCTACTGACTGTCGGAGTCGCCACAGTAAGTGGCACGCCTGCGTCCACAGCAACCTTTACCGGAATACAGCTCGAAGCTTGGATCCAATCGTCAGCGGACGCCACGAGGTGGATCACGAGGCAGACTTCGCTATCCGCAGTCGTTGCAATCCAGTAGGTCGCATCGCCCTTGAGGTCACTCACCTCCTGACCCAGGAGGCCAACGGATTCCACTCGGTAGCCATGGCCTCGCATGTCGGCCATGATGGCATCGCTGCGTGAACTCGCGCCCTCACCGGCATCGACATTAGCCAGCACTCCGAAGGCGTCCTCGGCTGCTGGTTCGGGGCCAGCGCCGACGACTCCGGCAGTTACCGCAGTAGAGACTGCAGCCAATCCAATCAGCGTAGCAATTTTGCGTCGCATCATTCTTCTTCTCCTCGTTTATTTGATTTGAAATGGACTAGTTGAAGTACATCCGACACGTCATATGCAGCGGACTGGATACCTGGTTCGGAGCACCGACGGACCACTTGCATCGCGAGTAAGCATTATTCTTGACGGGATGGCTGTAGTTGATATCGAGAGTGCCGGCAGCCGAGTAGGCGAGGTATCCGTTGCTGGCCCACCTGGTCTGTCCATAGACGTTGTACAGCGGCTCCCCTGCGTACGGCAGCTGTACTCGCCCTCCTGTGACATACGGGCGCGACGCAGAGGTCTTCCACGAGCCAGCGCTTGCGTTACTCGAGTAGTACCAATACTGGCCAGCTGCCGCCGGGCTGGCGACGAGCAGCGCAAGGAAGACGCCCAGAAGACCCGCCTTAAGATTCCTTCGTCGGGTCTCCGAACGAGGACGCTGCCGGAGTGTGGGTCTGTGCTCGTTCGGCCCACACTGCTCCAGCATCGGCTGTGTGGTGACTATTGATCTCGCCGTCATCTGAAATCTCCAGTAGTTGTGAACCTATGTGAGCCAACTAAGCACGGGGCGGGTGTCACATATCCGCCAACATGGCCGACTTCCGGTGACTGGCCCTCGGCCCGTGGTCCGTGGGCGGCCGTGTCAGCCCGAGCTCGATCGCCAAAGCGCTGGAGGTACTGATCCGGAGCTGATCCGGTCAAAGAACCAAGCATGCCGAGACTCTGGTACGGGCATCAGTGGATTAACCACTCAGGGATGCCCGAAGCGACGCTTCGCTGTCAGCCCTCCACTTCGACGGGCCGGCACCTAGCGAGCGCATCGACGAGGTCGTCCTTCCCAGCCCAGCCCAGTCGAGGCTGCTCAGATACTCCAACCACATAGCAGCATCGGAGTGGTTGGCGTCGTTGTTCAGGGTCACCACCCCAGCCAAGCGACGGCCGACGCCGGCTCGACGCGGTTGCCATCGCTCAGCAGAGGCACAACCGTGGAGATTCGAGGGGCGACGATCGAGGACGTCGTCAATCAGTCTCAACCGGCCCCGTGCCACTGGCAGGTGCCTCGCAAATTAGTAGGGCTGCCGACTGCGAGCTTCGGGCTCGCGGTGCTAGCACGTCGTGAGCCGAGCTCGGCCTCGCCCACGTGGCAGATGCCCAAGAACACCGGGCGCTGTCGCTGCCACTCGTGCGACCATGAGACTCTCGAGGCCGGCAAGTCGCCGTCGACCTGAAAAGGTCTGGGCTCAGCCGCCTCCGGGCTCACAGGCGGCTCGGTCTATCCGCTCTCTGCTCGGACGCGATCATGCGCCGAGTACTCGGGCTCAGATCCAGTTGTTGTGCGCTGCGAGTGTGATGGCCTGCTGCTTACCTTCGACCCCGAGCTTGTCGCAGATCTGACTGACCTTTCGATAGATCGTTCGGGACGAATAGCCGTGCCGGTGAGCCGTGTCGAGATAAGAAGCGCCATTCGCTAAGTCGGCCAGGATCGCTGCCTCCGCCTCCGTCAACGGGTGCTTCGGCAGGAAGTGGCTGGCGATCAGTTCGCCGGCATCCCGAAGGCGGCCGGCCCCTTCGGGCGTCGTGTACGTTGCGAGAACATCGAAGCGGACGTTGTTCGGAGTTGTGGGGTTCTGATCGACCGGATCCTCCCACTCCGGGCGTACTTCGAATTCGAGCACTTCTGCGATGGCTGCAGATGCGTTGGTGAAGTAGGCGTTGACAATCCGCCAGTCTTCTTCGACGTCATGTGGCGGTGCAGGTTGTGCATTCATAGTGAGCGCGCAACCGGCGAAGACGTTGGCGAGAGTGCTGAGGTACGCGACTGGGAGATTCTCGGGGTAGATCTTCGCGGCGAGCCGCTGATAGCGCATGCCCCATGGTTCGTCGTCGAAACCAGCTTGGCCCTCAAGTAGTTGGGTCTTAACTAGTTCGTTCGCGTAGTAGCGAATGCGCGCTGCGTAAAGCGCAACACACCCAGTCTTGTCGATCGCTTGGGCCATCCAGCGTCCTCCTTCTGCGATGCGCTTGGATCTGACTCGCAACCTCACGGTCACTGTAGCGATCGCCACCGTAACAAGATCGGGTCTGCTGCGGGTAGCGGTGACAGGTTGGTTATGCAGCTACGAGGAGCTGCGGGGTCATGATGGTTTCGTACTCTTCGGGGGTCAATCGGCCGAGGGCTTTCTGGCGTCGGCGTCGGTGGTAGGTCCGTTCGATCCAGGTCACCACGGCGATCCGGAGTTGGTCGCGGGTGGCCCAACGGCGGGTGTTCAACACGTTCTTCTGTAACAGCGAGAAGAACGACTCCATGGCGGCGTTGTCAGCGGCGGTGCCGATGTTGCCCATCGATCCGACCATCGAGTGGCGGGCCAGGGTGCGGTGGACCTTCCGAGCGCGAAACTGCGATCCGCGATCTGTGTGAAGGATGCAGCCGGCGACATCACCACGGCGGGCAACTGGAGTTGACCCGGTTTGGTGGACACGGGTTTCTGACAGTTCAGGCTGCCGCTCGTGATCGAGCGTAGGTCTCGGCGGGGGTGCGGTGGCCGAGGCCGGCTTGGTGGCGTTGCCGGTTGTAGAAGGTCTCGATGTAGGCGAACACGACGGTTCGGAGCTGGCTGCGGGTCATCGTCTCGGAGTCGCCATGGATGTGGCGGATCTCTTTCTTGATCGTCGCCCAGGTCGATTCCATCGCAGCGTTATCCCAACACACCCCGGTCCGGCCGAACGACGCTGCGACATCGTGATCAGCCATGGTGAGCCCGAGAGCGCCGGACACGTATTGACCGCCCCGATCCGCGTGATGGATCACCCTGCCGTCGGGTTGGCGCCGGGCGAGCGCGTTGACGACGATGTCCGCGCTGGCTCGGGTCGACATCGACCAGCCAGCAATCCCCCGATCGTGAAGATCGAGGATCCCGGCGAGGTAGAGCTTCCCGTCACGGCACCGGAACTCGGTGATGTCCGCCACCCAACGCTCATTCGAGGACTCGGCGGTGAAGTCCCGGCCGATCAGATCCGGCCCGGGTGCGGTGTGTGTACGTTTCCCTCGCCGCCAGTGTTTGCGGCCGTGAACACCAACCATGCCGCACTCGGCCATGATCCTGGCCACCCGCTTCTGCGATACCCGATACCCCCGGTGGAGGAGCTGGCCCAGCACTCGTGGCGCCCCATAGGTGCGCTGCGAGGCGTGATGGATCTCGAAGATCTCCGCTGCCAGATCAACATCAGCCATGTAACGGTCCGACAGCGGCCGGCTGCGCCACGCGTAGAACCCCGACCTCGAGCACTCCACGAGCTCACATAACCGCTTCACCGGATACTCCGCTTGGTGGTCTTGGACGAACCGGAAGCGGGTCACCGGATCGTCTCCCTGGCGAAATAGGCGGCCGCCTTCCGCAGGACCTCCCGATCCATCTTCAGATCGGTGACCTCTTTACGGAGCCGGGCCAGCTCGGCCAGCTCGTTCGCGTCGAGCCCGCCAGGCTCCTCAGCTGCGTCGATCTCTTTGACCCACGCCGCCAAGGACCCATCCGAGTCCCCAACGATTTCGCTACCTGGCACCGAGGCCGATCCGAGCTGCGGTACAGCTCCACAGCTTCACGTCGGAATTCCTCGGGATACTTCGATGGACGACCCATCCGGGTCTCCTTCCCCTCGACACATGTCAAGGATCAGGTGTCCACGAAACCGGGTCAACTCCACAACAGCCATCTCGATCGCTGCGACGACGAGTCGGGCTTTCATGTTCTCGGCGATCGCCCACCCGACGATCCGGTTCGAGAACAGGTCTTTGATCGCGCAGATGTAGAGCTTTCCCTCGGCGGTGCGGTGTTCGGTGAGATCGGCGAGCCAGACCTGGTTCGGGGCATCAGCGGTGAACTGGCGCCGCACGAGATCGTCGTGAGCGGCGGTGGCCGGAGCCGAAGCCTTCCGGTTGCGCCGAGGCTTGGCGAAGCTGCACCACCAGCCGTTCTCCGAGGCGATGCGCCACACCGTCCGGTCCCCGACGTCATGCCCAGCGGTACGGACTTCGTCGGCGAGGAACCGGTACCCGAACTCGGGGTCATCAACGTGTGCGTCGAGGATCGCGTTGGCGAGATACGCCTCGTCGAGCTCAGCGTCGGTGACCGGCTGGGTTCGCCATCGGTAGTACTGCTGACGACAGAGTTTCAGGACCCGGCACGACACTGTGACCGGCACACCGTCGGCGGCCAGGTCGGTGACGACCGGGAACATCATTTTGGGGGCAGGTTCGCCTGCCCGAGATAGGCGGCTGCTCGGCGGAGGACTTCGTTCTCCTGCTCGAGGAACTTCACCCGACGCCGGGCTTCGTCGCTGGTGACACCGGGGCGGTCGCCGTCATCGATCGCGGCCTGACGCATCCATTTCGACAACGCCATCGGATGGATCCCGAAATCCTCAGCGATCGACTCCAGCGTCACACCGTTCGGGCGTTGCCGGGCGACCCGAACAACGTCGTCACGGAACTCACGGGGATAGGGCTTGGGCATGGTGACATCCTCCCGGCCCACCCCACGGGCAAGCCAGATCAGTTGTCACCACCAACCGCCGCAGACCCTTTCCACAAGTGCCACGGGTGTAGCCACCCCATTACTGATCCGTCTCTGCCGCCAAACGACCACCACACGCGCTGGGGCGATCCCCTGACCCAACTGCCGACGCCGATGCAACGCCCTTGTCGCGCTAGCCGCCGGAGAAGGGGATCTCTGGAGCTATGGAGCGCGACGCCGACGGAGCCGAGCCGCAAATCGATTCGCTGCGATGACTCGGCTGCTTGCTGCGACGTTCGCAACGCTCGCCTCGCCGCTCGTCCTGGCGGTCGTTGTTGTGGCCCTCGCCGCCGGCGCGGCTGCGACCGTGCCCGCTGCACGTAGCGGTCTCGGCAGTCACCCGTCCGCTGAGGCGGTCGACGACATCACCCCTCGCCTCATCGAGATCTACCGAGGAGCCGCCGAACGCTGTGACGGGCTGCCATGGACCGTGCTCGCAGGGATCGCCAAGGTCGAGTCCAACCACGGCCGCTACGCCGGCGCCACCGTCGGTGCGGACGGCATCGTCTCGCCGCCGATCATCGGGATCGCCCTCAACGGCACCAACAACACCGCCCGCATCCACGACACCGACCAAGGCCGCCTCGACGGCGACACCGTCTGGGACCGCGCCGTCGGCCCATTCCAGTTCATCCCCTCCTCGTGGGCCATCTACGGAACCGACGCCGACCGGGACGGCCACGCCAACCCACACGACATCCTCGACGCCGCCCACGCCGCCATAAGCCACCTCTGCCCCAACGGAACCCTCGACGACATCAGGGCCGCCCTCATCGGCTACAACCGCTCGACCGCCTACGTCGACAAGGTCCTCGACTGGGCCGACCGCTACA
>JAHDBV010000093.1:10871-13672 GCA_020630195.1 Acidimicrobiales bacterium | reverse complement strand
GTTCGGGACGTCGACACCGACCTCGATCACGGTGGTCGCCACCAGCACGTCGAGGGTGCGACGCCGGAACGACTCCATGATCTCCTCCTTCTCCACCGACGACAGGCGTCCGTGGAGCAGGCCGATCCGAAGACCCTGGAGCTCGTCGAAGCGGAGCGCCTCGAAGACGTCCTCGGCCGAAGCGGCCTCCATCTTGTCGCTGCCCTCGATGAGCGGCGTCACCACATAGGCCTGGCGGCCGGCGGCGATCTGCTCGCGGACCTCGGCCCACATCGCCGACAGCTCCATCGACGGTTGCCCCTCGAGGTTCCCGGGAGCCTCGACCCAGCGGGTCACGATCGGGGTCCGACCGGGCGGGAGCTCGTCGAGGACCGACACGTCGAGGTCGCCATAGACCGTCATCGCCGCGGTCCGCGGGATCGGGGTGGCGGTCATCACGAGGGTGTCGGGGATGCCGTCGCCGTAGCTCTGGTCCCGCAGCGCGGCACGTTGTTCCACGCCGAACCGGTGCTGCTCGTCGATCACGACGACACCGAGCGAGGAGAAGCCGACCCCGTCCTGGATGAGGGCATGGGTGCCGATCACGATGTCGACGTCACCCGTCATCAGCCCGTGCAGGATCCGCTTGCGGTCCGCGGTCGTGGCGCGGTTGGTCAGCAGCTCCACCGAGAGCGGCCGGGTGGCCAGCAACGAACCGGGCGCCTCCACCTCGAGCCCCTGGAGCAGACGACGGATGCCCGCCGCGTGCTGCTCGGCCAACACCTCGGTGGGCGCCATCAGGGCGGCCTGATGGCCACCGTCGACGGCACGCAGCATCGCCGCCACCGCGACGAGGGTCTTGCCCGCGCCGACGTCGCCCTGCAGGAGGCGGTGCATCGGATACGGCCGGGCGAGGTCGTGGTCGATCTCGGCGATCGCCCGCTGCTGTGCACCCGTGAGGGCGAAGGGCAACGACGCCTGGAACTCGTCGAACAGCCGACCGTCGAGGCGATGCTCGATGCCGACCTCGGTGCGGGCGAGCGCCCGCTTGCGGAGCACGAGCGCCATCTGGAGCCGGAACAGCTCGTCGAAGGCGAGACGACGACGGGCGGCCGACACGGCGGCCATCTCCTCGGGCTGGTGGATGTTGCGGACGGCGAAGTCCCGATCCGCGAGGTCGATCTCGTCGAGGACCCACTCCGGCAACGGGTCGACCAGGCCCCGCCCCGTGGGCGGGAGGGTGCGGCGGATGGCCTCGGCCATCCAGTTCATGACGTCGCCGGTGTGCAGACCCGCCTTCTCCGACTGCGGGTAGACCGGCACGATCCGCCCGGTCTTGTCGCCGACGAGGTCGACGACGGGGTTCGTCATCTGGCGGCCGCCACGGAAGAACTCGAGCTTGCCGAACACGATCGCCTCGCGACCCTCGACGAGTTGACGCTCCCGGAACCGCTGGTTGAAGAACGTGAGCGTGAGGTTCGACTCGCCGTCGGTCACCTTCGTCGTGATCATCACCCGACGACCGCGCAACTGACGCACGGTGGTGCGCACGACCGTCACCAACACACTCGCCTCCTCACCCTCGACGAGTTCGGAGATCCGGGCCTCGCGGCTCCGGTCGAGATACCGACGGGGATAGTGGGTCAACAGATCGAGCAGTGAGGTGATCTCGGCCGTTGCGAGCGCGGCCTTGCGCTTCTCCCCCACCCCGTGGAGGCGGTCGACGTCGATCCCGGCGAGGTCGGCGAGGCGGAGTCCGTCAGCCATGTTCCACCAACGCCTCGATGTGCAGATCCAGCAACGAACCGTGCGCCACGACCACGGCGACGATCGGGCCCGGCTCGCCGTGGGCGTGCACCGAGACGGCGGCCCCGTCACCGGCGACGACCACGTCGGTGCCCACCTCGACGAGTCCGAGACGGAGCCGGGCGACCACCGCGGGGTCCGTGCCGTCGGCAGCGACGGCGGCGCGCACCTCATAACCCACGACGGCGGCGACGGTGGGTGCGCTCGACGACACCGCCGGGCCCGCCTCGCCGTCGATACGGCCGGGCAGATCCCGCAGCGGCGCCGCTCCGTGTTCGACCGCGAGGGCGTCGAGGACGTGCAGCAGGCCGCGCCCGCCGGCGTCGACGACGCCGCGTTCGGCCAGCACGGGCAACTGCGTCGGCGTGGCGAGCAGCGCCGCGACGGCGGCGTGGCGTGCCGCGAGCCAGGGCTCGACGTCGCCGCAACGGGCACCGGCGGCGGCCTCCGCGACGGAGAGCATCGTGCCCTCGGTCGGGTCGGCGACCGCGGCCCGGGCCCGTGCCGCGGCGGAACCGAGCACGTCGGCCCCGCCCCAGCCCTCGGCGAACCCGGCCAACCAGGCCCCGAGGATGAGGCCGCTGTTGCCCCGGCCGTTGCGCACCGCGGTGCGGGCGAGTCGTTCCGCCAGCTCCGCCCGCGAGGCGCCGGCGTCGGACGCCTCGGCCGCGGCGGCGGCCACCGGAGCGATCGTGGCGACGAGATTCGTGCCGGTGTCGGCGTCGGCGACCGGGAACACGTTCAGACCGTCCAGCACCGACCGATCCGCCACGAGCGCCGCATGGGCCCGAGCGAGGGCCCGGACCAGCGCCGTGGGACGCGGTTGCTCGGTCGTCGAGGGGCCCGGGGTGCTCACGGCCACCGAAGCTACCTGCCCCCACCGACACGATCGGGTTGGGACCCGGGCGAGACCACCCGGGTTCGTTGGCTCAAGTCCACCCCACTCGCGTACGATGGATCACTGTCCCCGCTTGCGTTGGAGGCGATGTGCAGGGAGTCATCAAGTCATACGATCC
>JAHDBV010000093.1:0-10860 GCA_020630195.1 Acidimicrobiales bacterium | reverse complement strand
GTACGACCTCGCGCCCGGCGCCCTGGATGGCTCGGTGTTCCGCATGTTGCGTCCCGGGCAGCGGGTCGTGTTCGACCTCGACGAGCACGAGAGGGCGACCGCGTTGCGGTTGGGCTCTGAGGTCGACATGGGGACACCAACCTGGTTGGAGTCCGACGAGACGAGCTGATCGGGGGATCGCAGCCCGTCATACCCAAACAACGACAACGGAGTCGACGAGGGCATGACAGCACCCACAACCAACCAAGCACTGCTCGACTGGGTCGAGCAGTGGACCACCGTCCTGCAACCGGACGCCATCGAATGGTGTGACGGTTCGGCCGAGGAGTACGACCGCCTGTGTCAGCTCCTCGTCGATGGCGGGACCTTCAAGAAGCTGGACGACGCCAAGCGTCCGAACAGCTATCTCGCACTGAGCGACCCGGCCGACGTGGCCCGCGTGGAGGAACGCACCTTCATCTGCTCCGAGAAGGAAGCGGATGCGGGGCCGACCAACAACTGGCGGGAACCGGCCGAGATGAAGGCCGACATGTTGAAGCTCTACGAGGGCTCCATGCGCGGTCGCACCATGTACGTGGTGCCGTTCTCGATGGGGCCGCTCGGTTCGCCGATCGCCCACATCGGCGTGCAGCTCACCGACTCGGCCTACGTGGCCACCAACATGCGGATCATGGCCCGCATGGGTCAGGGTGCGCTCGACGTGCTCGGCTCCGACGGCCAGTTCGTCCCGTGTGTGCACTCGGTGGGTATGCCCCTCGTCGACGGTGCGGCCGATGTGCCGTGGCCGTGCAACGCGGAGAACAAGTACATCACCCACTTCCCGGAGACCTCCGAGATCTGGAGCTACGGCTCGGGCTACGGCGGCAACGCCCTGCTCGGCAAGAAGTGCTTCGCCCTGCGCATCGCCTCGACGATGGCCCGCGACGACGGCTGGCTCGCCGAGCACATGCTGATCGTCGGCGTGACCCCGCCGAACGGCGAGAAGCGCTACATCGCGGCGGCGTTCCCGTCGGCCTGCGGCAAGACCAACATGGCGATGCTCATCCCCAGCCTCCCCGGCTGGAAGGTCGAGACCGTCGGTGACGACATCGCCTGGATGAAGTTCGGCGACGACGGCCGGCTCTACGCCATCAACCCCGAGGCCGGCTTCTTCGGTGTCGCCCCCGGCACGTCCGAGAGCTCGAACCCGAACGCCCTCGCCACCCTCGCGGAGAACTGCATCTTCACGAACGTGGCCGAGACCGAGGACGGCGACGTCTGGTGGGAAGACCTCACCGACGAAGCCCCGGCCCGGCTCACCGACTGGAAGGGCCAGACCTGGACTCCCGAGTCCGACGCTCCGGCCGCCCATCCGAACGCCCGCTTCACCGCACCGGCATCGCAGTGCCCCTCGATCGCCCCCGAGTGGGAGGACCCGAAGGGTGTGCCGATCTCGGCGATCCTCTTCGGTGGCCGCCGCCGCACCAACGTGCCGCTCGTGACCGAGGCGACCGACTGGGAACACGGTGTGTTCCTCGGCTCGGTGATGTCGTCGGAGAAGACGGCCGCCGCCGCCGGTGCCACCGGCCAGGTCCGGTTCGACCCCTTCGCCATGCTGCCGTTCTGCGGCTACGACATGGCCGACTACTTCAGCCACTGGCTGTCGATCGGCAAGGCGTCGGACGAGTCGAAGCTGCCGAAGATGTTCTGGGTGAACTGGTTCCGTCGTGATGACGACGGCGGGTTCCTCTGGCCGGGCTTCGGCGAGAACATCCGCGTGCTCGACTGGGTCATCAAGCGGCTCGAGGGTGAGGTCGACGCGATCGACACCCCCATCGGCCGGGTGCCCACCATCGACGGCATCGATCGTTCGGGCCTGCCCGAGGTCGACGACGACATCATGTCGACGCTCACCGAGGTCGACCGGGGCCGTTGGGCCGACGAGGTCGCCCTCATCCGGGGCCACTACGACTCCTTCGGCGAGAAGCTGCCGGCCGCCCTGGCCGCCCAGCTCGATCGCCTCGAGGCACAGCTCACCGCCTGAGCCACACCGCGGGTTCGCGTGCCCGCACCATCGACTCCGTTTCGTCGCCGCCGGGCCCTTCGGGGCCCGGCGGTGGCGCGCCCGGATCCCGGGATCGGGTGTCGAGCGACACATGAAACATGTTAATGCCCGACTCAAGTAAGCCGTACACTCCGTTTGCATCCCCAGACCCGGACCACCGGAGAAAGTGAGAGCGAACGGATGCTGTTCTTCGACCCCTTCACCAGCACGACCACGCGCACCGGCCGCACCCACGACTACGAGGTCGTCCGGGACGACTCGGCCGTCACCGTCCGATTCGACGTGCCCGGTGTGGCCCGCGACGCCATCGACCTGGAGGTCGAGGGCCGCACGCTCACCGTCACCGCGGACCGACCGGCCACCCGAGGCGAGGGAGACACACTGCTCGCCGGCGGACTGCACCGCCGGGCACTCCGACGCAGCTTCCGGGTGTCCCCCGATCTCGACCTCGAGGGCACCGCCGCCGACGTGGTCGACGGTGTCCTCACGATCACCGTGCCGCTCGCCGAAGCCGCTACGTCTCGACGGATCGAGATTGGCGACGGCTCCGCCGCCGCCCTGGCCGAGGCCGCCTGAGCCTCCCCGACGATCGACCCGATCGCGAGGCCGTCCGCTCCCCCCATCCCGCCGGCGGCCACCCCGGGTGTGTCGACGCCCCGAGCTCCGGCTCGGGGCGTCGCCGCGTCAGACGAGCGCGAGCGCTCGGAGGCTCATGCCCATGAGGAAGAGGCCACCGAAGCCGTACAACAGGAAGCGCCACTCCTCGATCTGCTGTCGGTAGGCATGCAGGATGCCCACGGCCGCCAGTGAGCCGAAGAGGTAGAACGGCTCGAGGCCCCGCTCGTCGGCGGGGATGTCGCGGACGATCAGCGCCCCCACCACGACCTGCACGGCCAACACACCCTGGGCCACATAGGTGGCCGGCCAGAAGGCGGCGTGTCGCCACCGTTCGTCGCGATGGGCCAACAGCCCCCACACCCCGGCGAGCCCGTTGACCACCGCCGATGCGATCGTGAGCACCGTGAACAACGACTCGGTGTCCATGCGGCGACGCTACCGGAGGGCTCGCCGCGCCGGATCGTGCTTCAGATCCCGCTCCACCTCGTAGGAGTAGGTCGATGCCAGCGCCAGGTCGAGCACGAGCGGGGTCAGCCCCACGACCAGGTCGAGGTCCGAGCCGGGCACCCCGGTCCGCTCCACGACGAACCGCTGGGCCGAGGTCATGACACCCTGCCCGGTGGGCACCGGCGGTTTGATGACCCGGCCGAGCGGACGGCCGTCGGCGGCGGTGATCGTGATGCGCTTCGCCGCCTTGTCCGCGGCGATGATCTCCGCCGCTGGCGCGCCCCCGACAGTCACGTCGAACCGGCGCGGCAGGGTCGCCTTGCGCTGGGTGATGGTCGCCAGCTCCGAGCCGTCGGGTCGACGCAGGTACAACGCCACCGAGTTGAACCACCGGCGACGTTCGATCGAGGCGATCGCTTCGCCGTCGACCCGCTCCACATCGAGGGTCAACCGCAGGTAGTAGTCGAGCACGGTGTTGTAGCGGATCCGCGCCCGCGCCTCGTTCGCCCCCCGCCGGGTCGCCACAGCGTGGCGCAGGCCCCGATCGTCCATGAGGTCGTAGTGCGACTGTGACGCGATCCAGCGAGCCCGATGATTGACCACGACGATGCGGAGATCGTCGAACCGGGGCGTCCCCCGAGCCGAGGGTGCGAGGCCGGCCGCATGTTGCACCTGGTGCAGGATCTCGCGCCCGTGATCGGTGAGCTCCGGAGGTGGTTCGTCGCCGGCAGGTGCCGCTTCGCCCTCCACGCCGTCGACGAGCACCTCGGTGGTCCATCCCGACCCGTCCCACCGCCGGAAGTCGGCGATCCCGGTGGGGTCTTCGAGCCAGAACACGTCGTCGTCAGCCATGCGATCCCAACGATGACAGCTGGAGGCGGGTTCCGCCCGGACTCAGATGCGGTACTCGGGCTCCAGGGTGAGCTCGCGCTCGGTCTCGTACTCGTAGACCGAGGCCAACATCATGTCGAGCGCGATGGGTGCGTAGCCGAGCAGCGTGTCGAGGTCGGAGCCGTGGGTCGTGCGCCGCTCGACGGTGAAGCGACGGGCCGCGGTCATCACGCCGACGACGGTGGACACCTTCGTCTTCACGATCTTCCCCAACCGTTCGCCGTCGGGATCGAGGATCAGGAAGTGCCGACCCCGGCGATCCTGCTCGACGAGTTCGGCGACCGGCACCTCTTCGATGAGGATCGAGAACGTCCGGGGACGGGAACGGACCTTCACGAACGTGCCGACCCGGCGTCCCGCCCCGTCGGTCACGAACGTCGCCGTCTGCTGCCAGTGCCGCCGACGATCGAGGAGCCCGACCACCTCCCCGTTGAGGTCGAGCATCTCGACCCGGAGCCGGAGGTAGTAGTCGAGGAACGTGGCCCGTCGGCGTTTGACGAGCCCGTCCTCGGCGAACCGGCGCGCGGCGCCCACCTTGGTCCCACGCTGGTCGAACACGTCGTAGGCCGACTGCGACAGCGTGTGACCGGACTGGTGGTTGATCACCAGCACGCGGGTGTCGTCCGAGGCCGGCGTGACACCGGCCTGGTTCTGCACCTGGTGGCGGATCGCCGTCTCCTGTTTGCCGAGACGGGGCGGTTCGAGCACGGAGTGATGGGGAGAGGTGACCTGCACGCCTTCGACCAGCACCTGGTCGGTCCAATCCCGGCCGTCCCACCGACGGAAGTCCGCCACACCCGAGGGGTCGTCGAGCCAGAGGGCCACGTCAACACTCATGGGAGAACGGTATTGCCGACGAGCGGCTCGTGGGGGGTCGGGCGGCGACGCGGCATCCTACGGACGTGCGAACCCTGCGTTATCGGACCACCGGTCTCCGCCTCGACGGGCGGCGGATCGATGCCGTCGGCGGTGATCTCATCATCGTGTTGCGCGAATCCGACGACCTCGACTGGGAGCTGGTCGTGCAGACCCGCGGCGAGGTCGACGTCGAGCAACGGCCCTACGACCTCGAGATCGAGACGCCGGGCGAGACCCTGCACGGGCCCGCGATCTATGTCCGCCACACGGGTAGCACCGTGGTGTTCCGGGGCATCGGCGACCTCGCCGGCCTCGACCGTCGGGACTTCGACGTCCCGGACGCCACGGCCGGCTAGAGCAGTCCGGGCAGGAGCTCCACGAGCTCGGGCCCATCGCCGTCGGGCGCGTACGGCAGCGCGAAGTTCTCCGTGCCGAACATCTTCGCGAACACGTCGTCGGGCATGTGGAGGAAGAAGCTCTGGTCCGAGATCTGCGAGGCGTGGGCCCGCATCGCCGCGCGCTTCGCGTCGAGGTGGGCCGAGATGTCGACGTCGTAGCGGATACCCGACGCGGGCACGCCGAAGTCACCGAACTCCTCGGGATCGGGCTGGTCCTCGGCCTCGGGCATGTGTTCGGCCATCTCGGCGAACGCGGCCTTCGCCTCGTCGCGGTTCACGGTCGCCTCGAACACGTGCTCGACCCCGGCGAGCTTCGCCCCGGCGTGGCCCACCGTGTGCACCTTGATGTGGTCGGGATGACCGTAGAGCCCGTGATCGTCGTAAACGGTCACGACATCGGCCTCGACCTCCCGCAGGATCGCGGCGAAGCGCTCGGCCGCCTCGTCGTCGTCGGCCTGCCAGAAACACGCCGGGTTCTCGTTCGTCTCGGTGTCGACCATGCCCGAGTCCTCGTAGCCGAGGAAGATCGGCTCCTCCGCGCCGAGGATCCGGCACGACTCGGCCGTCTCCACCACGCGCCGTTCCCAGAGCTGTTCGCCCTCGTTCAGCACACCCTCCACCGGCTCGCCCTGCTCACCGCGGGTCGCGGTGACCAGGATCACCCGGTGACCGGCGGCCGAGGCCTTCGCCATCAGTCCACCGGTGGAGAGGGCTTCGTCATCGGGATGGGCGTGGAAGCAGACGAGCGTGGCCATGGCGCGACGCTAACGCCCGCGGTGCTCCCGCGGCCCACGGAACCGGTGACGGTCAGGCCACCGCCCCGGCGTCACGCAACGCCGAGATCGCGTCGGCCGACAGACCCGCCTCGGCGAGCACCTCGTCGGTGTGTTGGCCCGCGTGCGACGGCGAACGTTGGATCTCCGGCTCGGTCCGGGAGAACCGCGGCGCCGGCGCCGGCTGCATGATGCCGTCCCGCTCCACGAACGTGCCCCGGGCGACGTTGTGCGGATGGTGCGGGGCTTCGGCCAACGACAACACCGGAGCGAAGCACACGTCGGTGTGCTCCATGATCTCGCACCACTCGTCGCGGGTCTTGGCCTTGAAGACCGCTTCGATCTTGGTCTTCAACTCCGGCCACTCCGAGCGGCTCTGCTGGTTCTGGAACTGCGGATCGTCGAGCTCGGCGAGGCGCACCAGCTCGGCGTAGAACTGCGGCTCGATCGAGCCGATCGAGATGTACTGGCCGTCGGCGCACTCGTAGACGTCGTAGTAGTGGGCACCGGTGTCGAGCATGTTCGTGCCCCGCTCGGGGTTCCACACCCCGAGGGCGGTGAGGGCGTGGAACATCGTCATCAACGTCGCCGCGCCGTCGACCATCGCGACGTCGACCACCTGCCCCTGGCCCGAGCGGGTCGACTCGAGCAGCGCCGCCACCATGCCGAGGGCGAGGAACATGCCACCACCGCCGTAGTCACCGACGAGGTTGAGCGGTGGCACCGGCTTCTCCCCGGCCCGACCCATCGGCTCGAGCGCACCGGCGAGTGCGATGTAGTTGATGTCGTGGCCCGCGGCCTGGCTGTACGGACCGTCCTGGCCCCAGCCGGTCATCCGGCCGTAGACGAGCTTCGGATTGCGGGCGAGGCAGTCGTCGGGACCGATCCCGAGGCGTTCGGTCACCCCGGGCCGGAAGCCCTCCATGAGGCCGTCCGCCGACTCGATCAGCGTGAGGAGCGTCTCGACGCCCTCGGGCTTCTTCAGATCGAGCCCGATCGACCGGCGGCCTCGCAGCGTGACGTCGCGCGGCGGGTTCGACGGGTCGCCACCGCGCACGGCGCCGGCACGATCGACCCGGATGACCTCGGCGCCGAGGTCGGACAGGATCATGGCGCAGAACGGGCCCGGCCCGATTCCCGCCAGTTCGATGATGCGAATGCCCTGCAGTGGTCCCATGACGTGCCTCCCGGAAGTCGGCCCGACACTACGACCGGCCTCGGGGGCGAGTCACGCCGAGCCCGGGACCTCGGTCCCCGCACGGGGCGCCGCCCGACCAATTCGCACTAACGTTCACGTATGTCCCCCCAGCTCGACGCCGTCGGCACGGCCGAGCTGATCGCCGCCGGCGAGCTCGCCCCGGTCGACGTCGTCCACGACGCCCTCGCCCGGATCGACCGTCTCGACGACCTGCTGAACGCCGTCACCTGGCGCCGCGACGACCTCGCGATCGCGCAGGCGGCCACCGTCGAGATCACCTCACCGCTGTCGGGTGTCCCGTTCCTGGTGAAGGAGGCGCTGTGTGCCACCGCCGGTGAACCGGCCCACCTCGGCGCCCGTTTCCTCGCCGAACGGAGCTGGACGGCGACCCGTGACAGCTTCCTCGCCCGCCGCTTCCGCGACGCCGGGCTGATCTCCCTCGGACACACGAACCTGCCCGAGCTCGCGCTCTCCCCCACGACCGAACCGACGCTGCACGGCCCGACGCACAACCCGTGGCGCCTCGGGTACTCCCCCGGCGGCTCGAGCGGTGGCTCGGCCGCCGCGGTCGCCGCCGGCTACGTGCCCGCGGCTCACGGCAACGACATGGGCGGCTCGCTACGGATCCCCGCCGCCCACTGCGGGCTCGTCGGCCTCAAGCCGACCCGGGCCCGATCCTCCCTCGGCCCGGAACACGGCGAGTACTGGTCGCAACAGGCGACCGAAGGCGTGCTCACCCGCACCGTGCGCGACGCCGCCGCCTTCCTCGACGAGGTGACCCACCTCGGACCCGGCGACCCGTACCACACCCCACGGCTCCACGGTCCGTGGCTCCGCGAACTCGATCACCCGACCGGACCACTCCGCATCGGGGTGTTCGACGGCGGGCACAACACCGACCCGGCGATCCGCGCCCAGGTGCTCGAGGCCGGACGGGCCCTCACCGCAGCCGGCCATCGGGTCGACGCCGTCGACGCCTTCTGGCTCGACGACGCCGCGGCCTGGTCGGCCCAGTCGACGCTCTTCGTCGCCCACGTGGCCGCCGAACTCGAACGCCTCGGCCGCATGGTCGGCGAACGGGTCCACCCCGACGACGTCGAGCCGAACACCTGGTTCTACGGGCGGATGGGGCGACGGGTGACCGCGATCGACCTGATCCGAGCCTCGGCCGAGATCCACCGGTTCGGTCGGGCCGTCGCCGACTGGTGGCGGCGGATCGACGTGCTGCTCCTGCCGACGACGGCAGCCACCGCCCCACCCCACGGCACGCTCGCCCCGGCCCGCCTCGCCATCGACGGCGAGCTCCACACCGACCCCTACGTGCGCTTCACCCTGCCGTTCAATCTCACGGGCCAACCCGCCGTGTCGGTGCCCGGTCCCCGCCGCCTCGACGGCCTCCCCGTCGGGCTCCAACTCGTCGGGCCGTGGGGTGAGGAGCGGTGGTTGCTGTCACTCGCCGCCGAACTCGAGCAGGCCTTCGACTGGGTGTCGGCCTGGCCCGACCTGGTGACCGACGCCGCCTGATCCCATGAGCCCCACCACGACCCGATCGGATACCGGGATCTCCGGCGCGTTGTTGCCCGCCGCCCTCGTCCTGCTCGCCTGGGGGCATTGGGTGAGCGGTTGGTCGATCATCGACCGGTGCAGCCAGGAGATCGGCTCCGACGACCGGTGTGCAGCCACCGAGCGCCTCGTCTCCATCGGCGTCGTCGGGTCGCTCGTGCTCGGCGTGCTCGCGTTCGCCGCGCTGCGGCGCGCCGAGCACCGCACGACCCTCGCCCTCGTGCTCACCTGGCTCGCGGTCGGTGGTTCGCTCGTGTTGCTGCTGGTGCTCCGGCTCGACTGACCCCGGGGAGTAGCGTTCGCGCCGTGCCGAGCCCACTGCAGCGCCACGAACGGACCGGTCCGGAACTCTCCGCGGCCGAGCTCCACGCACTGCTGGTCTTGCGGGTCGACGTCTTCGTCGTCGAACAGGAATGCCCCTACCCCGAACTCGACGGTCGGGACCTGCTCGCCACGACCCGCCACCACTGGCTCGCACCCGCCGAGGATCCGCTCGACGTGCGCGCCGCCGTCCGCCTTCTCGGCGACGACGGACCGCTCCGGATCGGCCGGGTGGTGACCGCACCAGCGGCCCGCGGCGCCGGGTTGTCCCGGGAACTCGTCCTCAACGTCGTCGAAACGTTCGGTGACGAAGCCCTCGTGCTCGACGCCCAGAGTCACCTCGTGCCGTATTACTCCTCCATGGGTTTCGACATCGACGGCGACGAGTACATCGAAGACGGCATTCCGCACCTGCCGATGCGGCGGTCGTCGTGAACCGCACGACCGCCCTCGTGGCGTTCCTCGTCGTCGGGGCGCTGCTGATCCTCGCCGGCGTCGTCTCGACCAGGACCGATGAGACCGACCGGGCGATCGACGCCGCCGTCGACGACGCACTCGGCGAGACGGCCACCACCGTCGCCCCGGCCACCACCTTCACGCCGCTGACCGAGGCACCCCCGGTGCTGCGGGTCGCGCCCGACCTCGTCGAGCTCGACGGCTGGCTGCAGTCCGACGCCACCACACTCGCCGACGCACGCGGCGAGGTGACGATCCTGCAGTTCTGGACCTTCGCCTGCCGGAACTGCAAGAACACGCTCGACACGGTCGCCCGGATCTACGACACCTACGAGGTGGACGGGCTCGAGGTCGTGGGTGTGCACGCGCCCGAGTTCGACTTCGAAGCCGACCCCGCCGCCATCGCCGAAGCCGCCGTCGACCTGGGCGTCGACTGGCAGATCGCCCTCGACACTGAGAAGCGCAACTTCCGCTCGTGGCAGGAGGGGCGCCGCTTCTGGCCCCGCACCTACATCATCGACTCGGCCGGCAACATCCGGTACGACTGGATCGGCGAGGGCAACTACGACGAGCTCGAGGCGACCGTGGCCTGGCTGCTGGAGAACCCGGGCGCGTGATCCAGCTCCTGATCGAGGGCGTCGGCTCGTTCTGGCTGCCGTGCTCGCTCACGGTCCTGGTGCCGGGACTGGCGGTGTTCGCCGCCTCCCGGAAGGAGTCGTTCAAGGCCGTCCTGGCCTTCCTCGTGGCGCTCGTGGTGTTCGCCTGGTTCCCCCTCTCCGGGCGCGGCCCGGCGTTGCCCGACCCGCTCATCGCGCTGGCCTTCCTCGCCGGTGGGGTGCTGCTGCTGGTGCCGCTCATCCGCCGCATCGACATCGTGTCGATGGCGGGCGGCATCCTCGTCGCGTGGGCGACGGCGTCGCTGTGGCAGCCGTGTGTCGGTGAACACTTCGGGGTGTTGTTGAACGAACTGCCCGCCCGTGGGCTGAGCGGCTTCATCCTCCTCGGCCTCTATCTGGCCGGCCTCACGCTGCCGCTCGCGATGCTCACCGCGGCGGCCGAACTGGTGCCGGGGCCCATCCGCTCCCTCGCCGGTGCACCCCTCGCGGCGCTCGGCGGATCGATCCTGGTGCTCGCCACGGTCGGTGTGGCGTTCGGCTTCCACGACCGGCTCCTCGAACAGCTCTTCGTCTGGAGCCTCTGACGCTTTTCCGGCGGGCCGGGCGGCGCGTCTAGCGTGATCGGCCGTGCGACCCCCCAAGGACTTCTTCCGCCCCCTCGCCGTCGGCGCCCCCG
>JAHDBV010000092.1 GCA_020630195.1 Acidimicrobiales bacterium | reverse complement strand
TCGTCGAGAAGCTCGCCGCCGACCCGAGAGTGCAGCAGGCGGCGACGGCGAACTCGCCGGAGAACTTCCGGGTCGCGATGGAGGACGACTTCCAGGACGCCGTCATCGATCAGATGGCGACCTCGACCGAGATCACGAAGCAGTACCTCGACAACAACGACTTCGCTGGCGACGTCCTCTCCGCCTACATGCCGCTTCTACAGACCCGAGCCCGGGTCGCCCATCAACAGCACTGCCCGATCGTCGAGCTCCTCGGCGGCGAGAACTCGTGGCTGGAGTACAAGGCGTCAGCTCGGACCGAAGCCGATGGCTCGAAGAGCAAGTTCATGCCAGCGATGGCGATCAAGACCGTTGCCGGTTTCCTCAACTCCTACGACGGTGGGACGCTCCTCATCGGCGTCGACGACAACGGACAGGTGATCGGGCTCGCCACCGACTTCGCATCAGTCGCCAAGGAAGGCAAGGAAGACACCGACCAGTTCGAGCTCTACCTCAACGGACTCCTGCGGGACGGACTCGGACCGGCCGCGCTGACCAACGTGTACACCGAAGTCGCGCTCGTTCAGGGACAGTACGTGTGTCGAGTTCACGTGAAGCCGAGCCCGTTCCCCGTCGACGCCACCATCACGCTGCCGGATGAGACGGGGAGGAAGATCACGAAGACGACCTTCTTCGTCCGGATCAACAACGCCACACACGAGCTCAAGAACGAGCTCGAGCGAGAGAAGTTCCTGCTCGCTCGCTGGCCGTCCTGAGGGTGCGGAGATGGTGGTCGAGCTGCCAGCCAGAACCAGCGTTGCTACGTTCGGAACCGGTGGGAATCGAGGACACCACCACCCGTCGATGCTCCTCGCCCGCTGATGCCCGATCTCGCTTCCAAGCTCTCCCATCTGGCTGACTATCTGGCCGAGCTCCATGCAATGCGGCATCCGCCGGTTCGGGACATCACCAAGCTCGGCGCGTTTCGGGTCCGCTCTGCAGAGCTCCGAGCTCATGACGGGCTGGCCGTCGACCCACACAGCGAAGAATCGCTCCAGGTCGCGTTCGTCGAGCTTCCGACGCAACCGGCGATGCCCAGCGCCCTGCGATCTGAGTTCAAGGCGTACAAGAGCAATCGAATCCGGAGGCCTGAGCCGGCCAGTGCCCGCCCACTGAGCGATGGGGCCAATCGGTGGCTCGCCGACGTGTGGGACCCCTGGGAGCGACGAGCGAATGACATCAAGCAGGTCAAGGCGCTCCACCGAGGCCTCTTCGAAGTACGAGAACTCCTGCTACAGGACCGCGAGACGTTCGAGCTGGTCTGGGGCCACGGTCGCGTGCGCTGGGAACACCCGACTGCCGGAACCATCGACCACCCGGCGTTCGTCGAGCCGGCCGAAGTCGAGATCGACAGTGCGACGCAACGACTCACCGTCCGTCGAAGTGGCGACATCACGATCGACCGGCGCTACCTCGACCAGATCCACCTTGCGTTCAGTGCAGGACTCGACGAGCTCTCCGAGCCGCTCGACAACGACGAGCTCGAGAGGCCGGCCATCGGTGAGGACGACCTGCAGCGCTACGTGCGTGCGCTGAGCGGCGACGGACGTCTCGTCGACGAAGCCGCCCTCGACGTCGCTCCGCAGATCGACTCGACCTGGGTGCTCTACGTTCGTCGCCGGCAGGAGAACTACCTCGAGTTCCTCGACGCCCTTCGGCTACAGGCCAAGAACGGCAACCCGCCGCTCGCCCTCGCACGTCTCGTCGAGAGCTCGACGAACCAGATGGTCTCGATCTGGAGCGAGGGCGCCACCGGCAACCTCCGCCTTCCTCTCGCGACCAACGCCGAGCAAGAGGAGATCATCCGCCGCGTCTCGACCCAGCCAGCCGTCGTGGTGCAAGGCCCACCCGGGACCGGCAAGTCCCACACGATCGCCAACATCGTCTCCCACTGCATCGCCCAGCGAAGGCGCGTCCTCGTCGTCTCCGAGAAGGAACAAGCGCTCCAGGTCATCGTCGACAAGTTGCCGGACGGGATCCGAGACCTCACGATGCCGATGCTCGGCACAGGCACCGAGGCCAACCAGAAGCTCAAGCGCTCAGTCGACGAAATCCTCCGCACCGTCGGACAGCCTCCGACCGGCGCGGAAGACACGGCGAGAAGCGCCGAGCGCCGGCTCCGGGAGGTCAACGAAGGAATCGCTCACGCCAAGAACGCGCTCGTCGCCACCTCGCAGTTCGAGTCGACACGACTCGACGGCGTGTGGAGCTGCGGTCCGAGTCCGTCACCGAGCCGAGCGGCGGCATGGCTCGCAGAACAGGAACACCTGCTCGAGGCAATCGGCGACCCGTGGTCGGTTGACAAGCCGGGTCCTCTCCCCGAGTCGTCGTGGCTCGAGCTGGAGCGCCTCTTCGACGAACTCACCGCCGCCGATGCGACAGTGGCCCTCGAACCCCGGCTCCCCGTCGACGAGTTGCCAACAGGGGCCGACATCGCCGAACTCCTGGACCGCTACGACCAGGCTCAGGCCGAGGTCGACCGAGTCGACAGTGCGATCCACAGCGAGGAGCGGCTCCTCGCTGCGAGTGACGAGCAGCGGCAGACGGTCGTGCACCGAGCGACCGGGTACCTCGCGTGGATCCGCTCCTCGCCCGACTCGCTTGCTCGAAGGGTGGCGGGAGAGATCACCGATCCCACGAGCAAGAAGATGTGGGAACAGACGATCTCGGAGATCTCAGAGCTGCGAGAAGCGATCGTCGAATCGGCGGCACCGCTGCTCCGTCACCAGATCAGCTTCAGCACCGAGCTCGGGCCAGACGACCATGAGCAGCTGGAGCAGATCCGCGGCCGCTTCGCCGCAGGAAAGACGCTCGGGCCGTTCCAGGGGAGGGCGAAGAACCTCCTTTCGTCGATGACCGTCGACGGCCACCCGCCAGCCGACCTCGCCGCGACAGAGCTCGTGCTCGCTGCGCTCGAGGTCACCACCAAGCGACGACAGCTCGCCAACTACTGGAACCAGCGAGTTGAACACGTCGGAGGGCGTCAGATCGACGCAGTCCGCCCCGAGGTCGAGCTGACCGAGCTGCTCGAGGAGGTGTCCGCCGCCCTGAGTTCCCCACAGCTCGAGCAGGACCTCAACGTCAGCGCCGTCACGATCGGCCTGACCACCGGCGATCGATCAGAGGCTGCAATCGAGACCCTCATGAGCGCGGCATCGACACCAGCAGTCCGAGAGCTCACGGACGTGAGAGAGCGGCTCGAGGCGCTCGCATCGTGGCTCGAGGCCACTGACGAACCCGATCGATGGCCTGAGCAGCTTCACGACGCCCTCACGTCCTACGACCTCGCCAAGTGGGATGAACTCCGCACCGAGATGCAACGCCTCGACCAGATCCGACCCGCTGCCCTTCGCCAGATCGAGCTTCTGCACGAGCTGAGCGAACTCGCGCCCGTCGTCGCCTCCGAGATCCAGAACGCTCGAGCACTGCCGCTTCAGGCGAACGAGATGAATCGAGCGTTCGAGGCGCGAGCCATCGACGCCTGGTTGACGGGTGGAGTCGACGTCAGCGACGACGACCTCGGCGAGCGACTCGAGGACCTCCAGCAAGAACGCTCCCGACTCCTCGTCTCCATCGCCGAGGCCAAGGCCCAGCTCGGCATCCACCGCATGGTCGGACAGCAGGAGCAGGTGCGGCTGGGCGTCGTGGTCGCAGCTCAGAAGGCCTACGGCAAGGGTGGCGGAAAGCTCAAGGCGCAGAAGGCGAGCTCCATCCGACGAGCGGTCAAAGAGGCCCTGCCCGCCGTCCCTGTCTGGGTCATGACCCGCCAGGCAGCGATCAACAACGTTGTCCCAACCGGAAAGCCGCTCTTCGACGTTCTCATCGTCGACGAGGCCTCACAGCTCGGCATCGACTCGATCCCACTGCTCGGCCTCGCGGAGCGAGCAATCATCGTCGGAGACGACGAACAGACGAGCCCGGAGAACATCGGGCTCAATGTGCAGATCGCGAGCAACCTCGTCTCGAAGCACCTCGTGCCCGCCGAGATCGACAACCCTCATACCGTCTTCGACGCCAAGCAGAGCCTCTACGACGCCGTGAAGGCACAAACCGGCTCGACCGTGATGCTGAGAGAGCACTTCCGGTGCCTGCCCGAGATCATCGACTTCTCGAATCATCACGTCTACAACGACCAGATCATCCCGCTCCGAGACTCGCCGCCGGCTCCCGGCTGGCAACCCGTCCGCCACGTGTTCGTGGAGGAAGGGTTCAGAGACGGCACCCAGAATCCGCCCGAGATCGACCGGATCGTCGAGCTCATCGATGCGATCGTCAGCAATCCGGTCTACGCGGGGATGTCCGTTGGTGTGGTCTCGATGCTTGCGGGCGAGCAGGCCCATGCGATCTGGGATGCCGTCTATGAGCGAATCGGGCCGAAGGAAGTCGAGGACCGCAAGTTCCGCGTCGGCGAGGCAGCGAAGTTCCAAGGCGATGAGCGCGACGTGATCGTCCTCTCGATGGTCGCCGCCCGGGAACCCGGGGACCCTTCGAAGCGACCTGGTGCGATGACCTCGGCGGCAGCCCGGCGTCGGATCAACGTCGCCGCGTCGCGAGCGCGGGAACAGATGTGGATCGTGCACTCGCTGCCGGCGAGCGAGTTCCACAACGATGACCTCCGTGGGGCGCTCATCAGGCACAAGAGCGAGCGAACCGAACTCGCCCTCGCGGAGATCCGTGATCGCTGCGAGTCGCCGTTCGAGGTCGAGGTGGCTGAGCGGTTGGTCGCTGCTGGCTACACGGCGATCACACCCCAGTACCGGGTGAACAACTACCGGATCGACTTCGTAGTGGAAGCAGGCGGGCAACGGCTCGCCGTCGAGTGCGACGGCGAGCAATTCCATCCACCCGAGAAGTGGTCGGCGGATCGGGAACGTCAGGACACGCTCGAACGAGTCGGCTGGGAGTTCGTCAGAATCCGGGGCTCCGCTTTCTACCGAGATCGAGAACGAGCGATGGAGCCGCTGTTCAAGCGACTCCGCGAACTCGAGAAGCTGACGCCTGACGTGACGTCAGGCTGACACCAGTTCGACCAAACAGCCGGGAGTACCAGCACCCACCAACACAAGGTGCCCTCCGTAGCTGCGTCCGCTCATCGCAGCGCATGAGGCGGCTCGAGATCGACGACGAGCGGAGCGTGGTCACTCCCACGCCTCGGCACGTTCCAAGCGTCCTGCCCGCCGACCCACACCTGGCGCACGGTCCAGCGATTCGGGAAGAAGCAGTAGTCGATGTGCCGCGGTCGGCCGGAGCCGTGCCAGTGCGTCGGGTACGACTCCGCACCGAATGGCTCGCCGCGGTGCTCGTGATAGGCGCTCGCGAGACCCACACCGTCGAGCGCTGCAGCGATTCGGCCCCAGCTGCGATGCTCGGGGACTCCGAAGCTCGCCGAGTGGTTGAAGTCACCGGCGATCACGACGTCGCCCTGCCAGAGGTCGGCGAACGCCTCCGGGAGCTGCTCGAGCTGGCTGCGAGGGCGCTTCCGTTCGGCATCGAGCCCGGGGTGTTTCGAACGACACCACGTCCCGATGAGATCGAAGGTCACCGAGCCTCGGACCCGAACCGGCAGGAACCGCTCGAGCTGGGGCTCGGCGGGAAGGGGCGTGAGCGTCCAGTCGCCGAAGGACAGGACACTCAGGCCCTTCGTGGGTCTGCTTGCGTGACCGAGCCACTGTGCCGAGGTCCAGCCCGAGCGCTTTCTCGCAAGACGTTCCGGCGTGCACGACTCGGGCACGACGGCGACGTCCGGTTCGAGAGCGACGAGCCGATCGAACTTCGGTCCGTCGAAGCCACTGCGGCAGTTCCAGATGACGATGCGGACGCAGTTGTCCGCCTTCGGCGCCGGGGCATCGTCCACCCATTCAGTGTGGCAGCGACTCGGCCATGGATCGGCCACTTCGAGTGACCGATCGCCACTCAGTGTCACACCCCGTTCGTAGTGTCGTTGCTCGCCGGTCCAGGGTGGACCGGCACGGCTCGCACGATCGAGCCGGCAACAGGTGGCTGGCGGGATTCACCCGGGCATGGCGGACGCTGCTCCGCCCAACCCCCGGGCGTTGACCCCTGCGCGCCATCGGAAAGAGTAACTCATGTCCAACGACATCACTCCCCCCATCCCGCCGAACGGCGGACCGACCCCTCCCGCGCCGGGACAGCAGCCCCAGGTGGTGGTCGTCGAACAGCGCAAGAGCCGAGCCGGACGGATCGTCCTGTTCATCCTCCTCGGTTTCGTGCTGCTGATCGGCGGTTGCGTCGCCCTCATCGGCACGGCGGCCGATCAGGCCGCCGACTCCATCCAGGAGTCGATCGACGAGCGGGCGGCCGACGAGGCCCTCGTGGAAGACAACGCCACCATCACCGCCTGCGGGGTGGGCGACAACGGCTGGGGCCTCGCCACGGTCGAGTTCACCAACCCGCTCGACGAAGAGAAGGGCTTCATCTCGGTGGAGATCAACTTCCTCGACGCGAACGACGTCGTGCTCGGCTCCGGCACCGTCCGGTTCGAGAACCTCAGCCCCGGCCAGTCGGCCGTCGGCGAAGCCACGGCGTTCGACCTCGTCGACGGCGCCGACGTCGATCGATGTGAGGTGGTCGACGGCACGGTGTTGTGACCCCCACTCCCCCATCCATCAACCCAGGTCAGCGGTCGACTCGCTCGTTCGAGCCGGCCGCTCGGCCGCGCCCGGGCTCAGATGTCCACGTCGACACCAGGTCAGCACTCGCACAGACGAACGGTCGACCCCGGCTCGATGTGGCTCGGCCCCACATGAAGGCCGTCGATGCGTCAGCTCGCCGTGAGCATCGTGAGCGACGGATTCGGGTCCCGGTAGCTGACGATCGCCACGTCGAGGTCGGTGTCGGCGAACCGGTCGAGTGATCGCTCGATCGCATCGAGAATCCAGGCCTCGTCGTTGCCGAACGCACTCCCGCCGAGGAGGGTGAGGAAGAGGGTCCGGTTGCCGGTCGCCTCGGCGTTGAGCACGGCGGCATGCAGCGTCGCCTCGTACGACGCCTCGAGCACGAGCCGGGCGAACGGCTCCCACTCCCCCGCCCCGCCGTAGATCACGGGCAACGCCGAGCCATAGACCTGCGACACCAGATGCCCGGCATCACGCCACGTCACCTCGGTCTGCCACATCACCCCGACCCGCAGCGCCGACCGGAGCTCGTCACGCTCCGCCTCGGTGGCCGACGCCAGCTGATCGGCGATCGAGGCGAGCTGCGACTCGGTCGGGAAGGCGTAGCCGTTCTGCATCTCGATCTCGTGGCCGAGCGCCGAGGCGAGGCCGGCGAGGCAGTCGATCTGGCGCCCGTGCACCTGACCTCGCACACCGTCGCCGAGGTCAGCCAGGTAGTTGCGCCACAACGTGCCCGCCCCGCAGGCGATCGCACAGGCCGGGCCCTGGGTGTGGTCCTTCCCGTAGATCGTGATCCCGTCGCCCGGTGTGTAGTCCGGCCCGATCATCTCGAGCGTGTTGAACTGCGACGCCACCTGGAACGTCGCCCCGGCCACCGACGGGTCGGTGTGGAGCTCCCGGGCGTCGGCGACAACCTCCCGCGCTCGGAGCGAACCCGGTGCGTCAACACACGCCGCTCGCTCTCGCAGCTCCACCAACGACGGCGTCTCGAACCGCCCGACCCGCATCCGACGACCGTTCGCCGTCGACGTCAGCCAGACCCCGTCAGCCGACTCGTCGACGTCGAACATCGCCGCCACGTCGTCGACCGCCATCTCGTCGAACCCGAACACCTCACGAAACCACACGACCCCAGTCAACCGCCGAGCCGATGAGTAGCGCCTGGTCACCGTGACTTCCCGCCGCACCGAAGCACGGGTGAGCAGGTTCCAGCTACGGGACTCGCTGCGTCTTCGAATCACTTGCGGAAGGGGTCGACGTCCACTCCAATTGGCGAATGCGTCGAGTTCTGATGCCCGTACTCGCTCTTGTGCTCGTGGCGTCGGCTTGCTCGAACTCCGACGACACCTCCGACGACGAATCCGCCCTCGGTGTTGAGCTCCGTGCGCTCTCATCCGATCCCGACGATCACTTCGAGACCGAGAACGCCACGCTCACCCTCTGGGCGGACTCGGAGGCGGCCGAGGTTCAGGTCTGGGCCGACGAGACCTCCGACTTCGCGGACGACGTGAATCTCGAACCGCTGGGCCCGAGCATGCGGATCGAGGCAACGACGGAGGGCGGGGCACGCATCGAGTTCGACGTCTCGGGGGCGAGCCCCGATCGGCTCGTCGTCATGATGTGGCGCCAAGGCGGATCGGGTGACCCCTTCCAGCCAGTCATCGACGCCGTCCGAGACGGCGACCGGCTCGTCGCTGACGTCGAGCACTTCAGTGAATACGTCGCCGCCGAGGCGACGTTCTCGCCGTCGGAGATCGCAGGGATCGCGAGCAGCCGATTCTCCAACGAGCTGCGGGCGGTGGCGGTGATGGCAGAGACTCGAGCCGAGTTCCCGGATTGCTGGAACGAGGGCATCCCCGAACAGCGACCCGAGTACGGCGTCGAATACGTCGGCCCAGCTGCCCCCGGCAACGAGCCGAGGCTCTTGGCGTGTATCCAGCGCCGCGCAGGTTCCGACAACGGCTCACACCTACTCCGCATCGCGAACAACCGAGGGGTCGCTGTCGAGGCTCGTCTCCCGGCCGAGATCGGGATCCGACATCCAACCGACCGGGGCATCGCCGCCCTCACCACCGAGCTGGTCGAGCGCGTCGGCGAGGAGCTCGACGACTCGTCAGATCGAAAGTCGGTCGTCATCGGCGCCGGCGAAGAGGTCTCGCTCAGCATTCCACCTGATCTCAACCCCGATGAGCTCGAGATCCAGTTCGGCTACACGTACCTCACCACGCTGATCGATCTCGTGATCATCACCGGCGACATCCTCTTCGGCACCGCCTGGGAACTCGCAGAGATGCTGATCAAATTCAGAGACAACGCAACGCGTGCAGTGTTCGAGTGTGCGAGTGCCTTCAGGCATCTCGTCACGGGCAACGACGCCGACTTCTGGTCGTGCGCCGAGAAGACCTTTGACGCGGCCCGAGCGGTGTTCGACGGCGTCTTCGACGTGATCAACGAAGTGCTGCGCCTCGGAGAGCTCGCCGTGCTCCTCGCTAGCTTCACCGAGAACCTGGTGAGCGGAGCTGTCTTCTACGGCGCCGGCACCGTTGTGCTCCGACCGCTCGCTCCCCTCGACGGTGTCGCAGCTCCCCCGGATGCCAGCGACAACGAGGCAGAACCAGAAGCTGCCGCCGTCTCGCTCGACCTCGACGGCGCGACCCACTTCTCCGGCGGTCGAACCGGCACGGGCTACCCCGGCAGGGGGACACCCGTGACCGACCTCGGGCCGCTGCCCTGTGTGCTCGATCAGACCTTGCCCTACTGCATCGACGACGACGTGCCGGCGATTCTCACCCATGTGGTCGCCGCCGTCGGTTCCACCTCGGCGAGCGGCGACCTGTTCTGGTCCCAGACGAAGCAGGACTGGTTGGACCACGACGATGTGATCGCACTCGAGATCCGAGCGAGTCGCACCTCCGCCTCCCAAGCGGACCTGCCCGGACTCTGCCGATCACTGGGTGCACTGGGTGCACCCGATCCACAGCCAACACAGCAGACGATCCGCGGAACTTCGGGCTATCGATGCGACTCCTATATCGACGACGTCTTCGCAGCTCCCGCGGCGACGCTGCTCTGGTTCGACGGCGAACGCCGGATCCGGGTGACCGTCGCCGTTGGCCAGTACCGCCCGTTCGATGAGCGGACCTTCGAGGGCCCTCGTGGCATCACCTACGACGACCTCCTCGCGTGGGTCGAGAGCTGGACGACCGAGAGTCGTCCGGCTCCCCCAGTCGACACCTCAGCCTCACCCGACTGCCCCAGCAACGAGATCGCCAGCGCGGTGAGCGACGACGGATCCGGCTCGGTCCAGGCGAGCATCCGCGAGTGCGTCGACGGTTGGGCGATCGGGGACGCCTGGTTCACCGATGTGCCGGAGCCCGAGGCATGGCTGATCCTCCTCCGCTACGTCGACGGCCAGTGGCGAGACGTCGCAGAGGAAGGCGGGATCCTCCAGGCGTGGTTCGTGTTCGAGCCCGACCGTCTCGGCATCTGTGTCGACCGACTCGGCGTGCCCGACGCTGTCGCGGCCCAGATGTCGTACTGCACCGACACGGTCGATGTGCCGGCGACCACGACCACCACGACGACCGATCGGTCGATGCCGGGCATCGAGTGCCCGAGCAGCGCCAACGTCACGTACTCCGACATCACCGATGTCGCATCGAACGACACGCTCAACGTCCGCTCCGGACCCGGCACCAGCAACGGTGTCGTCTGGACCTATGCGCACGACGCCAAAGGGATCATCACCTTTCCCGATGCGACCAGCGGCTCGTGGGTCATGATCGCTCTGCCAGGTGGGGTCGACCCGCTCGTCCAGGGGTGTGGCTGGGTCAACAGCCGCTTCCTCGCACCCGAAGGCCAAGCAACGGTGCCGACGACCGGGCAGAACATCGGCATCAGCTGCCCCGGCGACTATCCCCGCTCCGAATACCTCGATGTCACCGGCGTGGCATCGAACGACACGCTCAACGTGCGAGGTGGGCCCGGCACGGGCTTCGCCGTCGTCGACGAGCTGGCCCACAACGAGCGGGGCATCCAGGTACTCCTCGACTTCACCGACGGCAACTGGATCATGATCGGCATCCCCGGCCCCCCTGGCGGTGAACCCCTGCCATGGGGCTGCGGTTGGGTCAACAGCCGCTTCCTCAGCTGACTCGCTCGCTCGAGCCGGCCGCTCGACCGCACCCGGATTCAGCCCGTGATGATGCGAGGCGCGGTCGGTTGCGCTCCGTTGCCGGCCGCGGCCTGGCGCTCCGCACCGATCGCCATCACCGCACCGACGGTCGAGCCGACGAAGACGACCGACAGCACAGCGAGGCCGAACAGGACGGGCCTCGACAACGGCATGTCGAGTCCACCGAGGTCGAGGGCCAGCAGGGTGACGCCGGTGGGCGCCACCGCGGCCGTCACGGCGACGGCCCGGAGCGGTTCGGCCGTGGCCGCCACCGCCCCCCAGACGCAGAGCCATGCCACCACCACGCCCACCACGACGAGCCCGATCGCCCCAGCGGGCGACACGTCGGTGCCGGCCAGGAAGAACGAGGCGACGCCGAAGCCCGCCGCACCGAATCCGGCACAGGCGCCGAGCAGGGCACAGAGTCGCCAGAGCGCGATGACGTTCGAGTCCATGCCGGTTCATCGGCTGCACCCCCGGCGTGGCTGTAGGGATGACGTCGATCCGAGGTGGGAGCTCAGCCGATCACGAGCTCCGCGCCGGCACCGTCATGATCGGAGTGACGACGCTCACCATCCGACGCCGGCCACCCCCACACCGCTCTCGCTTCGATCCCGGACGACACGGCGATGTGGTCGATCCCCACGCGCTCGACACCATCGAGCACACCACTCGTCACGACCCGGAACCCGTCGAGCGCCTCCATCAGCGCCGCCGCCGGCTTCCTGGCACCTCGTGCGCTGCGGGGCGCCCGCTGATTGACGTCACCGGCCACGACCACCGGGCCATCGAGGCGACCGAGTAGCGGGCCCAGCCGGCCGAGGAACTCGAGGTGCTGCCCCCACAGCCTGTCCGTGCCCGCCCGCACCCCGGCGAAGTGCCACGGGATACAGACAGCCACGACGAACACACCCGAGTCGGCGAGCCGGATGACGACGATGCGAGAGGCGTCGGGGCCATCGGGACCGGGATCGACGAGCTCGGCCGGCTCCCGCGCCCACACGCCGACCTTGCGTTCGTCGACGTCGAAGCGACCCTCCGTCGGCTCGGTCGACCACCACCACCGACCATCTGCGGGCGGCATGGTGACGCGGCTCTCGGTGACGACGGCGACATCCGGCTGCCACTCCATGAGGCGCTCCACCGCCGATCGCCCGAGCCCCCGCACCGGGTTCTTCCGCTCGAGGTTCCACGTCACGACCCGCATCGGGCGCCCCACCTCCGGCACCGTCACGCCGGCCGCTCGTCGATCCGGCCGGCCATCAGCGGCTCGTGCCATCGGGATCACCGAGCACGCGAGACACGACGAGTTCGGCATACCGCTCCACCGTCCAGGAGTCGGCCCAGCCGCCGTACTCGGCAACCGCCACGGTCACCGATCCCACCCTGGCCACCACGTACACGTTCTCGTAGCCCGACCAGGAGTCCGGATGAGTGCCCACCGTGTGCATGGCGAACCAGTCATCGGCGCCCTCGACCTCCACCCGCACCGGCTCCATCACATAGGTCCAACCGTCGACGACGAACGGTGCCGAACAGGAGGCGAGCAGCTCACGCTTCCGCGCCAGCGGCTCCGCTGCGAGCGCTGCGGTCGGGAACGTCTCGATCCGGTTGAACACGAACGAGAACTCGTCGTAGTCGAACCGCGACGTGGGGGCGCTGACGTTCGAACGGAAGACCTCGAAACAGTCATGGCTCGAGCCCGACCCACTCGGTGGGCCGTCCGGACTCCAACCCGTCGGCATGTCCTGCAGTGCCAGCAACGCCCCACCAAGGGATGCGCCACAGCTCCAGCCGTCGTCTCGGCCACCGTTGTACGGGCCGAGCGGCGATGCAGTCGTCCCCGTCAGCTCGACGTTCTCGGGAGATTCGGAGAAGCGCAACAGGAGGTCGGATCGGCTGAGCCCCGCATCGAGGCGCCCGGTCCAGAATTCGATCCCGCCCCGGTCGCCCTGTCGTCGCAGGACGTTCTGGTACATCTGCCGGACGAACGCGTCGTCATCGAGATCACCGTGGTTGCGCTGGAACTCGGCGCTGCCGACGAAGAACTCGGCCATCTCCGGGAGCGACCAACCACCCGAGTGATAGGCGCCCACCCAGAACTCGAATCCGCCCCGATCCGGAAGACGACCGAGCGCCGCCCGGTAGAGCCGGGCGACCGAGTCGGTGTCGCCTTCACATCTCGTGTCGGTGTAGCCGAGGCCCGGCACGTCGGCACCGGCTGGCACCGCCACCAACACCGAACCAAGGGCCACCACCGCCGCCACCACTGTCATTCGCCAACGCTTCATCGCCACTCGCTCCTTCATCCGCCTCGATGAAACGACGACGGCGTGGCAGCCGGCTGACACGATCCGAAGCGAGAAGTTGTCGATCGAACACTTGTTCGATACTGTTGTGGGTATGGCGGATGTAGTGGAGCTCGCACAACGGGTGCGAGATGGGATCGAACGGGTGGAGGCGGGTGTGCTCGACGAGCCCGGCCTGGCTGCGTTTGTGTCCGACCTGCACACGATGCGCCGGGTGTGTGGGACCTGGTTGACCCGGTGTGCCGAGATCGCCTCGTCGGTTTCGAATGCGCCGGCGGCGGATGTGATCCGCTCCGCTGGTGCTGTGAGTCGTCGGGAAGCGTCCGAGTACGCACGGCGGTCCGAAGCCCTCGCCGACTACGACATCCTCGCTGACAAGGCCCGCGACGGTGGCCTGTCATCGGGTGCGTTCGACGCGATCACCCGAGCCGGTGAGTCACTGTCGGATCCGGACCGTTCCGTGTTCGAGGAACGACTTGTGTCGGCGGGTGCGGCGGAGCGTTCCGGAGAGATGCCACCCGAGTCGTTCACCCGTTGGGTGAACGGGATCGCCGACCAGGTCGACACCGACCGACGAGCACGAGAACTCGCCGCCCGCGAAGCCCGCAGCACCGCCAAGACCTGGACCGATCAAGCCACCGGGATGACGTGTCTGCGGGCCGAGTTCGACGACGTCCGCGGCACCACCATCGACAAGATGCTCGACGACGAATGCCGCTCCATCCTCAAACGAGCCGACAAAG
>JAHDBV010000198.1 GCA_020630195.1 Acidimicrobiales bacterium | reverse complement strand
TGCGGATCTCGGTCGGACCGATCCCGTAGTGGGCGATCTGGAACTGGTTCGTCGCAGCGAACGACAGGAACGAGGTCGCCATCGTGGCGCACGTGATCAGGAGCAGGAGCAGGAAGAAGAACTCGAGCCACCAGGCTGTCACGAGGAACGAGTAGGCGATCACGATCGACCCGGCGAAGAGCAGATCGAGCAGGTGGTCGGCGAAGAAGCCCCACTTCACGAGGCCCTGCTTGCGGTACTTGCCGAGCGATCCGTCGAGGGAGTCGGTCAACCACTGCAGGAAGACCATCACCGACACACCGTGTAGCCAGCGGATGTCGTCGACCGCGAGGTAGCCGAACAGGATCGTGAGGGCCGACCACACGGCGGTGAGCGCCGTGAGGTGATGACTCATGATCGGGGCAGGGATCCTCGGGACCGCCCAGTCGATGAAGCGTCGCTCGGCCGGGCCGAGGATCGACTGCCCCTTCTTCTTGTCGCCGGCGAAGGTCGATGCGGCGAGATCTGCGCCCATTGCACTCCATCGACCGTTTCTTCCGACTCGGGAGGACAGATCCGAGCCCGGGCAGTCCCGAGCCCCGACGAGGAACTGCGGAAGTGAGGTGAGCGTCATCGAACCGAGGGGCGCTGGCCCGGCTTCGGAAGTCGTGGCAGCATCGGCGACGTGAGCGCAACCGACGATCGTGCCGCCAAAGAGCGGGCCACCGACCATCTCGAAGCCGCCTACTCGCTCGAGACACCCGAGGACAGCATCCAGCTCTACGCGAGCTGGGCCGACAGCTACGACGAGACGTTCATCGAGGCGACGGGCTACGTGTACCACGAGGGTCTCGTGGGGGCGTTCCTCGATGCCGGCGGCTCGGCCGGCGGTGCGGTGCTCGACGTGGGCTGCGGCACCGGTGTGGTCGGGATCGAACTCGGCGACCAGGGCGAGACGACGGTCGACGGTCTCGACATCAGCCCCGAGATGCTGGCCGTGGCCGCCACCAAGATCACGGCGCATGGCATGAAGGCGTATCGGAACCTGCTCGAGGTCGACCTGACCGGCCCGGTCGACCTGCCGGCCGACAGCTACACCGGCATCGTCTCGGCCGGCACGTTCACCTTCGGCCACCTGCCGCCGTCCGGCATCGACCCCCTGCTCCGCCTCGGTGCGCCCTCGGCGGTCTGTGCGATCGGGGTCAATGCGGAGCACTTCACGGAGCAGGGATTCGAGAGGTACTTCGCCGATCGGGCGGCCGAGGGCGCGATCACCGTGCCCGAGTTGGTCGACATTCCGATCTACGGCGCCTTCGAGTCGGAGCACGGCGGTACCCGGGCCACGGTGGCGGTGTTCCAGATCCTCCGGTAGCGCCGTCGACTCAGTCAGCGACGCGTACGAAGACGGCGTTGGTCTCGGGCGTCGCGATCTCGAGGTCGTCGCCCCGAAGCACCACCTCGGTCCGGACGCCCGACAGCAGCTCGAGGAGCGTCCGCTCGGTGAGCACCATCCGCTCGTCGTCACCGGTGACCGAACAGAGCTCCTCTTCGGTGGTGAGCGTGTCGGGCAGGCCGATGATCGAGCCCGCGTCGAGCTCGATCCGCATGCTCGCTCCGTTGCATCCGAAGTCGCCGCTGATGATCCCGCCGCCGCCGCCGCTGTCGGCGTCGGCGTCGATGTCGATCTCGATCTCGGGGATCTCGGCCGTGTTGATCCCGATGCGCACGGGTTCGCCGTTGGCGACCGTGGTCATCCTCCATCGCCCGTCCAGCCCGAACGGGGCGGCCTCGCCGGACCCGTTGGCCGTGTAGGTCTCGCCGGACGTCCGATCGTGCACGGTGAGTGCGGCCAGCTGGCCGTCGACCGCGATCTCGACGCTGGACCCACAGTTCTCACCGACCGAGGCGCCCTCGGCGGACACGACGACCTCGTAGCGGTCGGCGGCGACCCGCTCGACGTCACTGTCGAGCACGGACGGGTTGCAGGCGGCGACGAGGAGCTCGACCGTGGTCGGATCGGTTCGCACGGCGTCGAGCACGTCCACATCGGTGCCGCACGCGGCGCTGGCGGTGGCGAGGACGGTCAACCCGACCGTCAGGTGGCGAGGCATGGGCTTCCGGTTCGGCTGCATACCCGTACGACGATCGTCGAGCCGAGCTGGTTCCCGTTGCCGGATAGCGGTCTCAGAGGTGCGGCAGCACCGAGTCGCCGAGCTCGGCGATGTGGTC
>JAHDBV010000091.1 GCA_020630195.1 Acidimicrobiales bacterium | reverse complement strand
TGGGTGCACTTCGACGTCCAGGCCGACGGCGGCTACACCGGCCGGGTGGCGTTCAGGATCGGCCAGGAGCATCGGACGGTCGGCTGAGCCGAGCACCGAACCCCAGAGCGCTGACCAGCCGGATGTCCAGCTCGGTGCGAGCGCGAACGACCTCGGCGAGATCGTCGGTCACCTTGGTCCGCTCGACGGGATGCAGGAGCGGGTTCCCCCAGTCGTTGAAGCGGTTCTTCGCTTCAGGATCGCCCGCTGCGACGCCGCCGAGCTGGTCACCGAGCCACGACAGGGTGGGTCCGAGATGGGTGGTCCACCCGATGTGGTCGAACCGTCGGAGATTCTCGATGGCCAGCTGCAGGCTGGCCTCGGGGTCGGCCAGGGGTTGCCCGGTGCGGTCGGTGCCGCTGAAGACCCGGACGAGGTGGTTGTCGAGATTGTTGAGCATGCCCGGCAAGCCGCTCCCGAGGGCCTCGGCGGTGGGCAGGCTGACGGCGTCGAGGATGTCGGTCAGTCCCGCATCGGCGAGATAGGTCCGATCGTGGGCCCGCCAGAAGTCCCAGTGGGACAACAATCGGTCGACCGGATCCCGCAGCACCGTGAACACCGTCGCCGGAGCGAGGCGCTCCAGGTCCACGACGTTCAGGTGGCTCGACACCACACGATGGCCTTCGTCCTCCGCCCCGGCGGGCAGGCCCCAACGATGTGGTGAGATCGAGGTGGGCGAGAGCGACTCGAGCACGCCGTGCACCGTCGTGCCTGCGCACTTGAGCACGTGGACGAACACGAGTCGATCGATCGAGCCTCCGTCGGTCACCACGTCGATGACGCTATTGCGGCGGGACAACAGCGGCGCATCCAGAGCCGAACAGATGCGAGCGCAGCACCTCGGCTGCCGCCGGGAAGCCGTGTGCAGCGGCATAGTCGGCACCGGCCGAACCGAGTCGTTCCCGTTCCTCGGCGTCCTCGAGCAGCGTGCAGAGCACCTCGGCCAGGGACGCAGCGCCGTCGGCGGGATCGACATGGCGCACGACGTCGACCGGCAGCTCACCCATCGAGGCCTCGCTCGACACGACGGTCGGTACCCCGGCAGCGAGCAGCTCGGTGACCGCAGCCGACGATTCGCCGTTCGTGAAGAGCCGGAGCTGGACGGCCACCGTGGCCACGGCCTGCTCCGCATCGAACGCCTCGTCGTCCACGTGGCCGGTGAAGTGCACCGCCTCGCCGACACCGAAGCGGTCGGCGACGGAGCGGAGATGTCGGAGATACGGCTCATCGAGGCCGCCGACGAATCGAAGCGATGCCTCGGGAATCCGAGTCCGCACCAGTGCAATGGCCTCCATCAACAGATCCGGGGCCTTGATCGGGGCGACGATGCCGAAGGTCGAGACGACGGCCGCAGCCGGCGTCCGGTTCTCGGAGACGACGCGAGGCGCCGGGATCGGGAAGATGACGGTCGGCAGAACGCCGGTGTCATGGTGGAGGAGCTGCGCGGCGTACCTCGAGTGCACGAGCACCTCGGTGGCGTGCTCGGTGATGCCGCGAGCCATCAGGATGCCGAATCGGTCCGCCTGGTCGGGCGGGATGACCGTCATCTGCTCGACGGTGGGTCGATAGCGGTGCGGGTACTGCTGTGCGAGGGTCGCTCCGACGGACCCGGCGACGAGGCGTTCGGGGTGGAGGCGGTGGACCTCGCTGTACAGCCCGGTCATCCGGGCGTCGTGGAACATCACGCGGCCGGGATGGCGCCGTAGGAGTTCGAGCGCCTCGACGTGGAAGCTCGAGTTGCCCATGAAATAGAGGAGTTCGTCGAAGGCGCCGCCACCCTTCACGACGGCGTCGAGTCGACGGATCGGCTCGATCGTGATGCCGGGTATGGGTTCGACGTCGCCGGACTCCGGACCGACGAAGACCGTGATGTCGACGGATTCAGTGAGTGGCTCGAGAAGTCGGCGTGCGTAGGTGGCGATGCCCGATCGCTGAGGTGGGATCGGCGTGACGACACCGAGGCGGGGTCGACGGCCGGGTCGCACTTTGGCGCTCTCCCGCCGAAGCGCTTCGACGGTGAGATCGGCTGCTCGTTCCCAGCTGTGATCGGGCGGCGCCTGGTCCCGGGTCAGCTCCCCGGCGTCGATCGCATGCAACGCTGAGCGCATCGCCGTGGCGATGGCGTCGACGTCGTGGGGATCGAACCGCCGGTTCGGATCGGTCTGGACCTCGCGGAGGGACGACGAGTCAGAGCAGATGACCGGTGCGCCGCAGCGCATGGCTTCGAGTACGGGAAGCCCGTACCCCTCGTAGATCGCCGGGAAGACCACGAGATCGGCGCCTTGGTACAGGCGGACGAGGAGCTCGTCGGAGACGTAGCCGGTGATCACGACGTTCTCGATGATCCCGAGCTCGGTGAGTCGGGCGTCGAGCTCGTGGCGTTCGTGATCGTTGACACGGCAGACCAGCACGAGGGGGTGTCGAGCCCGCAGGGCGGGCGCAAGCGCGGCATAGGCGGCGAACAGTCCATCGACGTTCTTCCGCCGTTCGATACCGCTCGGGAACATCACGTAGCCGGGCTTCACCCCAGGGAACTCGCCGCCCAACTCGTCAGCGATCTCATGGTGGGGCTGCGAGGGCGGACGGAATCGGTCATCGGCGCCGGCCCAGATCACGGTCTGCCGGTCGGGGTGCACACCGAGGAACTCCTCGGCATCATCGGCCGATGCCTGCGAGATCGCCAGCAGGTGGTCGAACGATGCGAGCGATCGGACCCGCGACCGGTACGCATAGCGCATGATCGGCTCGGTCAGATACCAGTCGGCGAAGCGCAGCGGGATCAGGTCGTACAGCACCGCAGCGGTACGCCAGGCCGGTGTCCGGGCCCACGCGGGAAGCAGAACCTCGAGCGGCTCCTGGAGTTCGATCACCGAACCGGCGATGAACAAGCCACCATCGGTTGCTCTCCTGGAAGCGGGGTCGTGATCTGCCCGGACGACCTTGCCCGATGCGATCAGCGGCTCGACCCCAGCGGGGAGCGGCAGATGTGGATGCACCAGGAACTGATCGACGAAGTCGGGGTGCCCGGCTTCGAGCGCCAGAGCGAGCTGGAGCACGTACCGCGCGATGCCGCGCTCGCCGTGATCCCGATTCTGGACGCCGATCAGGTCGTAGACGACCGTCATTCGGCGGATCCGAGCGTCGCGGTCACCATCGCGACACGTCCCGGACCGGCCGGGGTGGCAAGCGTCTCGGATTCGATGCTCCATGTCGTGGGATCGGAACGGACCCCGATGCGGCACGTCGTGATGTCGAAGCCGGACACCAGTCGCTGTAGACCAGCGTCGTCGTAGATGCGTTCGACGTCGTTGACTTCGGCGGGTCCGAACGGTGTGGTGAGCACGAGCAGGCCGGTCGGGCGGAGGAGGCGCTTCACGATCGCCATCGCGTCGAGGTCGGCGGTGTCGTCGGCTTCGGGGTTGTTGCGGTAGTGCCCGATCCCGAAGTGTTCGATCGCGGACAGCAGCAGCACCGCATCGAACGACGCGTCGGGTTCGAAGTCCTCGAGTGGTTGCTCGACCACCGTCAGGTTCGGGTGCTCGAAGGGGTACCCCTGCGGCTCGAGCACGGTCACGTCGTAGCCCATCGAGGCGAGCGAGAAACCGACCGTCGACTCGCCGCCGCCGATGTCGAGGATCCGGGCACCCGGCGGAAGAGTGCAGAGCTGCGCGAAGGCGAAGGGTTGTTCGATGATGCGCTCGTTCACGGCGCCGATCGAGACATCGCCCTCGGACCATTCGAGCACGACCGGAGGATTCAGCCACAGCCCGGCATCCGCGAGCGGGCCGGCGTGCGAACCGGAGTAGTTGAGGAAGGCGCTCGCCGGCTGGTCGATCGACGTGAGGCGCTCGCCGGTCAGGGCCCGGAGACGGATCGAGGGTGCGATCTGTTCGGTTCGTGCGTCGAGTGCATCGCGCAGAAACCCGATCTCGGCCCGGGCGGCGGCCAGATCGGTCTGGTTTGCCGCAAGCGTCGCCTGCGCTGACTCGAGCAGCGAACCTTGCTGCTCCGCTCGAGCGTGAACCATCGCGAGCTGTTCGTCGATGGCCTCGAACAGGCGGTCGTTCTGGCCATACAGATTGTCGAGCCGCGGAACGATCTCGTTCTTGACGGCGTGAATCAGATGCTCGAGCGCCTTGAAGCGCCGATCGAGCGTCGACTGGATCGGAGCGGCAGCTCGGCGAGCTCCCCGGGTGAGAAAGGACATGGGCCCATCATGGCCGAATGGCATCGTGATCTTGCGTTACCGACAGAATCGGTTCGGCCTCAGCTGCGCAACTGGTCATATGCGGCGATGAGGCACGCCAAGTCCTCGGTGGTATCCCGGAATAACGACGTCGACGAACGGTTGTGGCTCACGTCGATACGGAGATCTCGATCTTCTGCCCAGAAGCTCGCAGCGACAAGACCGTCGCCACTGAAGGACTCGGCGATCGAGTGCTCGCAGATGATGTGCGCACCATGGGAACGCAACCAGTCGAGGACGCGACGGTGGAGCACGGGATCATCGGAGATCACATGATGGTGGGTCGACACGACGACGAAACGCAGGCGTCGGGCTGCAACGAGATGAGCGCAGGACTCGAGAACTTCGAGCTCGGCGCCCTGGATATCGAGGTGGAGGATGTCGACCGAGTCGAGGCCGAAATCTGCCATCAGGTCCGTGACTGATCGGACGGCGACGTCGTGCACTCGCCCGGGGTGGATCTCGGACTCCAGTGCCAGTCGCTGATTCGAGCGTCCGCCTGCAGCGAACTGTGCGAACTCGACGGGCAGCCCGTTGAGCTCGGCGTTACGACGTCCGACATCGAGGTGATCCGGATCCGGTTCGACGGCGACGGCACGTCCTGTTGGGAACTGCAGAAGAAACCACAAGGAGTAGTACGCCCAGAAACAGCCCAGTTCGATCATCGTGGGTGTGTTGGTAGTGGCGAGTCGCTCGAGAATCGTGTGAAACACGAGCTCTTCCTGCGGCTCGTGATGTCCATCGAGCGCGGTGATGATCTCGGCCATCCAATCCCCGTAGTAGCCGCCGTGCTCCACGAGGAGACCGTTGTGCATCACCTGAACCGACGACTCGTCGTGCCGCAGCACGGCACCGCCGTTCGCCACCTTGGGGATCCGGTCGGCGTCTCGGCAACGAGTGGTCATGGCGATTCGATGTTCCGCGGTCGGTCCCGGGATCGCCGATTGCAGAACCTCGGCGGCACTCGGAGGTCGTTCGTCGCCGTGGGTGCCTGTTGCGAGCTGAAGCTCATCCCGAAGCGCAGCGATCCTCTGATCGAGCGAACGGAGCGTCGCTGCGGACTCTTCGCGTTCGTCGTCGTGGCGTTCGAGGGAGGCGATGATCTCGTTCTTGACGGCATGCATGAGATGCCCGAGTTCGTCGAATCTGCGATCGACCGCAGCGAGTGCCGGGGTGGCAGTACGGCGGAGGGTCCGGCTGAACGAGGACATGCCGTCATCATGACGTAGGACTCGACTCCAGCGGTGGTTGGTCCCGAGCCGAGGATGGCTGCGCCGTCCGGTGCTTCGATCAGGATCCACCTGCGGCGATCGCGATCGGGAATCGCCATGTCGAGGCCTCGGTCGGGATCTCGGACCAGCGGTACGCAAGGTGCGGGACCTCCACGACGAAGGAATCGTTCGGCTGCAGTCCGAGGGCCTCGAGCGTCTCTCGATCGTCGGCGATCACAACCGTCTCGGTCTCGAGAGCCGTCTGAATGGCGTCCAGTTGCGCGATGGTCACGTCGTTCGGGAGCCCGACGACCTGTCCCGACGTCTCGATCGAGAGAGGTACGGCGAATGCCTGAGAACTCTCGCCGCGGATCCACAGGAACACAGCGTCGTCGGTGCCTGCTGCGGCGATCTCGACAGGAACGTTGAATGCTCCGCTCCATTCGCGGTGGTCTCGTAGTGGCACCGTCCAACGGAGCTGCGGCCCGAGGACGAGGCCGAACAGCACAATCGCGACCCATCGTCGACGGTTCCCGAGCCGCTCGAGCACCAAGGCACCGCCGAGCCCGACCAGGATCGCTGTCGCCGGCCACACGAGTGGAATGAAACGCCTCATGGCCCAGATCAGGTTCGCCGCGATTCGTGGGTCCCAGAAGAAGATCGGAGCTGCGGCCAGTCCGAGCCCCAGTGCGGCAAGAGTTCTCAGCTCACGTCTCCGGGCCAGCTCGGCGAGCCCGAGCAGGGCGAGAACCGTGGCCGGGGGTGTGAGGAACCACTGAAACCGCTCGATCGCAACAAGACGCCAGAACTCGTTGAATCGCTCACCGGCGGGGATGTCGGCGTTGATGGCTCGCACCGTGAGCGCGGCCAGCAGACCGCTGACCCCGACGACAGCGAAACGGTTGACGGCAAGGGCGAGCTGCTCGTTGTCGATCGATCGGGTTGCGCTGCCTCCGACGAGAAACAGCACGAAGACCGCGCTCAATCCCACAGTCAGTGCGATGGGCGACGGGGCATTGTGGACCTCTGCGTAGTCGACCCCGGACCAGTACGCCTGAGCAGCCCACAGTCCGACGCCGGGTACGAGGCCGATCAGAATTCGAAGGGCTGCAGCGAAGCTCCACCGACTCGCGAGGAGCGCTGCGATGGCAGTCGCACCTGCGAAGATGACGACCCCATCGACTCGGCCGGCGGCGGCGATCCCGGCAGCCAGGCCAGCCACGAGCAGAATCTCGGCCCGTCGTAGATCCCATGCGACGAGCGTGCAGAGTGTTGCCGCGAGCGTGAGCGAGGCTGTCGGGATCTCCGAACCGTTCCAGTCGCTGAAGAAGACCCACACATAGCTCGAGCCGAGGAACGCAGCGCCGAGCAATGCCGGGGTCGGTCCGCTGAGCCGACGGAGAATCCCTGCGACCGCAGCGACGCCGAGTGCGCCCAACAACGGACTCACGAGCGTGATCGCCAAGGTCTGCCCGAGTGCGTACGGCCCGGCAGCGAGTGCCGGATACACGTGAAAGAACGCAAAACGGAGTCGGGACGGATCCACCGACCAAGGGTCGACGGCGGCGAAATCCGCGTTGGCAACGGTCTCGCCCAGGCCGTATCGGTCGACCGGGTTCGCGAAATCCATGCCGCCCGTCTCGGCGAGGTGGCGTGTCGCTTGCACATAGACACCCGGGTCGAGGCCGGCGACGCTGACTCGATTGCCCGGAAGCACCAGCACCAGCGAGCCGACGACGAGAAGGAGCGTCAGCCAGTCGAACGACGACATCGGTCGACACTCGGTCCGTCGCCGATGGACCACGACTGCACTGACGGACAGCGCCGCTGCGCTGAGGTAGACGGGAAGGCTCCAGAGAGACAGCAGCGCCGCGCCGAGGGACGCCGAAGCGATCGCCGAGACAACGAACCCCGCCTCCACAACGAACCGTTCTGATCGGGTGATGCCGTCCACGCCATCAGAGTGCACATCTCAACCGTAGCGATCTGTGTCCGACTTGCTCGCCGCGGCAGCGCTGTCCGATGTCGTCGTTCAGAGGGCACTATGTTCGTCGCTCGACTCCTTGTCGACGAGTGTGTCGGGGCGCCTGGGCGTCCCTCGGAGGAACGCCGGTGAAGCTCATCATTCAGATTCCCTGTTTCAACGAGGAAGAGCAGCTGCCGGCCACGCTCAACGATCTGCCCCGACACATCGACGGGTTCGACACCGTCGAGTGGATGATCATCGACGACGGCTCGACGGACACGACCGTCGAGGTCGCGCTCGATCACGGCGTCGATCACGTGGTCCGCCTGCCGCAGAACAAGGGCCTGGCGACGGCATTCCAAACCGGACTGGACGCCGCGCTCAAGCTCGGTGCCGACGTCGTCGTCAACACCGACGCCGACAACCAGTACTCCGCAGCCGACATCCCGACACTCGTCGCCCCGATCGTCGCTGGCTCCGCCGATCTCGTGATCGGCGATCGTCGGGTCGCGACGGTCGAGGATTTCTCACCGTTGAAGAAGCGGCTTCAGTGGCTTGGCTCGTCCGTTGTCCGGGCCGCCTCGAACACCGACGTGGCCGATGCGACCTCGGGTTTCCGTGCCTACTCACGCGACGCTGCACTCCAGCTCACGGTGGTGAGCCCGTATACCTACACGATCGAGTCGATCATCCAGGCAGGACGGAGCCGTTCCGCCGTCGAGTCGGTTCCGATTGCAACCAACCCGAAGACCCGTGAATCGCGATTGTTCTCGTCGATGTGGGGTTACATCCGCCGAAACATGGTCACCATCGTCCGGGTCTACGCCGCCTACTCGCCGATGCGGTTCTTCGGTGGACTCGCAGCTGTCCTCGCGGTCGGATCTGCCGCAGGCTTCGCTCCGTTTGTCATCGATTGGCTACGGACCGGTGACACGAGTGGACACCTGCAGTCGATCATCCTCGGAGCGATTCTCTTCGTGGCTGCCGTGCAGCTGCTGTCGCTCGCCGTGCTGTCGGATCTCGTCGCTGCGAACCGAGTGGTCACCCAGCGGGCGCTCGAGCGTGTCCGGCGGGTCGAACTCGCTCTCGAGATCCAACCGTCGACGCTGCTCGTTGACCAGGAGGCCGACGCGGTGATCAGGCGCTCGCCGTCCGACGCCGACTGATCACGAGACCGGCGGCCACTGCGAGAACGGCGAGACCGACGATTCGGTCGAAGCCGGCGATCAGAATGCCGGCAGTGGCTTCCAGGCCCGACATCCGACCAAGCGCCTCGGTCAACAACTCCCGCACACCGAGACCGGCAGGCACGATGCCGCTTGCGGTCGCGAGCGCGCCACCGATGACGAGCGCTGCAGCTTGGCCGTTGTCGATGTCGAGCCCGATGCCCCGCCCGACCGCGAGGAGTCGAAGCGCCCCGACGAGCACCGAACTGATCTCGATGGCGCTCAGGCGAGCGACGAGCGGGACCGTGGCAGAGCGGAGCCGGTGCATCACGACGATCGACGCGCCGACGGCCGCCGCACCGAGACCCAGGCACACCGTGCCTCCGGCCCGGGCGCCGACGGTGACCAGCCCGAATCCGGCGAGAACGGCTGACCACCCCAGCCACGACAGCCCGATGGCGATCGTGCTCGAGCCAGCGCGGACCGTCGACGTCTCGTTGGTCAATGCGGCGAGGCGGACGAGAGCAGACCCGGGGATCGGTGCCAGATTCGCCGCTGATCCGAGCACCGTGACCCGCCATGCGTCGGATCGTCCGATCCGAGCCTCGACGAGTCGGCCTTGGGTGCGGAACTCCTCGGCGTTCAGCCAGAGGGTCAGTGGAGCGAGCGCCACGGCCCCGATGATCCAAGCCGGTCGAGGTTCGTCGATCGAGTCCCATGGGAAGCGGGAGATCGCGATCAGCATGATGAGCACGAACGCGACGAAGGCCGCCACCGTGATCGCCGGGCTGGCGCGTTGCAGGCGTTGGCGAACCTCGAGGAGCCGCTGCATCACCCGAGGCGGGCGAGGCGGGCTCGCAGATCTTCCACGACATCCACCGAGGGGCGAGCGTCGGGAAGGTCGATTGGTCGCCGGAACGCCTGAGGGTCGTCGAGGAACGAGCTGATCACGGTGTCGTCGTAGTCGGAGAGCACGACGTTTGCATCGAGCCCGTCGGGTCGCTCCGATCTGGCGCGGTACAGCAGCGTCGGAACACCGAGCACGGCAGCCTCCTCCTGGATCGAGCCTCCGTCAGTGATCACGAACGGTGCGGCGCAGAGAAGCCGGACGAACGACTCGTGGTCCAACAGATCGATCACGTCGATGTCGGGGTGATCGAGCAATGGCGCGAGCAGGCCGCGGTGTTCGAGCTGGCCTCGGGTCGGTCCATGGACGACAAACGCGACAGCGTGGTCTGCCGCGATCTCATGCACTCGCTCGACCAGCCGGTCGAGGCGGCTGGAGTGCTTCAGGTTCTCGACACGATGACAGGTGACGAGCACGCGGCCCTCGCCGGCGAGGTTTGCTCCGTGGCGAACGCCGTCGAGGTCCGCAAGTGGCTCGTGCGTCGTGTTGGCGCCGAGCTCGACGATGTCGCCGCGGTGGGTCATCCGCTCGACGTTCGATCGTGCATCGGGGTTCGGGACGTAGAGCACCTCGGCCCAGCGCATCACCGCGACTCGGATGAGTTCCTCCGGGAACGGGTGTTTCCAGTTCCAGGATCGCAGACCGGCTTCCAAGTGAGCGACCTGGAGGCCAGAGCGCCACGCCATGAGGGCGGCGAGCAACGTCGACGGGGTGTCGCCGTGGATGATGCAGATCCCGGTTCGGCTGTCGAAGACCTCGGCTCGCAGTCGACGCTTCCGGACCAGGCGGGAAGCCAACCGGAGCGACCAACGGATGGCACTCGGGATGGTCGAGATGTCACCGGTCGTCGACAGCGTCACGTCGGGCTCACGGACCCGCAGCTCGTGGCGCATGGTGGCGGCGATCTCGTGATGTTGACCGGAGTCGATCAACCGGTACTCGATGCGGTGTGCATCGCAGTACTGGAGCAGCGGCGCTGTCTTGATGTACTGCGCCTTCGTGCCGAGGAAGAACTGGAGGGTCGGGGTCTGGTCCATCATGCGCTCCGGGAGTCGACAGCGGCGAGGTCGCGGATCGCCTGGATGGTGTGGCGCCGCCGGTCGTCGATGCCGTCGAGGGCGGTATCGGCCGAACCGCGTGCGAGAGCGGCAACGGCTGCGTCAGGGAGGGCGTGGAGCCCTTCTTCGTCTGCGCTGATCGCAGTGACGAGATCGGGAACGTCCTCAGCCAAGGCCCCGACCTTGTGCGAGTAGGAGAGGGCGACGACCGGACGTCGGGCGAGCACGCCGAGCACGCCGGCGTGGAACCGCTGCCCGATGATCAAGCCAGCGGAACCGATGAGGTCCGCGACATCGTCGAGAGGCGGCGCGAGTACCTCGGTTGGCGAAGTCATGTGCGATGCGACGGCGTGATGCACGGCGGTGTCGCGCTCGTCGTCCATCGCCACGAATGAGGTCGAGAAGCCCGTGCGGGCGGCCACGTCGTCGAGCGCTCGTGCCGCTGCGGCGAGCCAGGACGGTTCCGGAAACGGGACCCGACCGGCCGTCGGTCGGACACCACCGCGAACCGGAGGACGCAGTGAGACGGCCGTGCGGTCCTGCGGGACGGACTCGGGACGTGCCCCGAGTGCGAGCACCAGATCGACGCCCAGCGTTGCCGAGTGCAGACCAGCCTGGTGGGCCAGGTGCAGGCTCGCCCGATCACGGACACACACCTCCGCGTGGCCGAGGGCCAGGCGGCTCAGGTTCGACGAACCGCGCCGCCGTAGCGGTCCGACCCCGAGCCCGACGGCGAGTGTTGGCCGGCCGGTCAACCGAGCGAGCGCCGGGCGTGATGCGTGGTAGGCGACGTTGAACGCCGAGGTCTCGTCTTGCAAGAGACCGCCGCCGCCGAAGACGAGTGCGTCGGCTCTCGTGAGCTCGAACGGTGCTCGACTCACGGAGACACACTCGGCGCCGTGGAGCGCCCGTGAAACCTCCGGTCGAACCGAGAGGCTCACGGTCTCGTGGCCGTCTGCGTGCAGTTGATGCAGAAGCATCCGATGGATGAGTTCGTCCCCGAGATTCGAGGCTCCGACCCATCCCGAGACGACGACGCGCATCTGTTCGACGCTAGCGCTGGCCCGGGGTGATGGGATCGGATGATCCCATCACCCCGCTGGAAATGGCCCAGTGTCGATCAGGGGCCGACGTTGTTGTTGTGGCGGAAGAGGAAGGCGGCCATCTGTGCTCGTGACACCTTGGTGTTCGGGCTGTAGGTGGTTGGCGTCGTTCCGCCGGTGATGCCGTTGTCGACCAGCCACGAGACCGAGTCGGCGTAGAACGCACCTGCGGGAACGTCGGTGAACGAGTGTGCCGGCGCGCCAGTCGGCGACCCGGAGAACCGGTGCAGGAAGGCGGCCATCTGTGCTCGCGACACCTGGACATTCGGGCTGTAGGTGGTCGGCGTCGTTCCGCCGGTGATTCCCTCTTCGACAAGCCACGAGACCGCGTCTTCGTAGAAGACGCCGTCCGCGATGTCGGTGAATGAATGGCTGCTGGCGGGCGCCGGTGAGCCGGCATACCGCCACAGGAAGGCGGCCATCTGTGCCCGGGTCACTTCCAGGTCCGGGCTGTAGGTGGTCGGCGTCGTGCCGCTTGTGATGCCCTGATCGACGAGCCAATCGACCGCGTCGACGTAGAACGCACCGGTCGGCACATCGACGAACGAGGTGTTTACACCCGGCGTCGACGTCGGGGTCGCGATGAAGAAGATGTCCCGGAAGGCGTTGCTATCCGCATCGGTGGTGAAGTTCGTGGCATCGGAGCGGAAGGCGATGTTGCTCCCATTGCCGCTGATCGAGGCGTGGAACGAGTCGCTGTTCCCGGTCGTCAAGAGGAAGACGGAGCCGTTCCAGACGAAGACATCCCGCCCTGCGACGTCGTTCGACGCGATGTTCGGGTTGGTCGAGTCGAAGACGACGGTCGAACCATCGGCGGAGATCTGCGGACCGGGGCTCCGGAGTTTGCGATCGGCCCCGAAATTGAACGGGTTGTCGGCGTCGCCCAGGACCTCACCGTTGCCGGGCGCCACGTGGATCTCAGCACCACCACCGAGCGTGCGATGCATTGTGTAGATCAGCGTGCCGGAGGCTTTCTGGTACGTCAGATGTCCGCCGCCACCAGCAATCGAAGGTCGAGCCGCGGAATTGGACACGAGAGAGAACGCGCCGGTACCAGGCCGCCAGATCCAAACTGCGGGAACGGTCGCGGCGGCGCCGGTGTTGGCGCCCAGGTCTCCGGCGAGCGAGTTGAAGGCGATAACTGCGCCGTCGTCGCTGACGGAAGCGAACCAGCTGTCGCCGTTGCCGTTGGTGACGTTCGTCGGCGCGCCGCCTGCGTTGGTGTCCTTGTAGTAGACGTCGAAGGTGCCGTTGACGACACCGTCGGTGCAGCACGGTGCCCCCGAGAACACGATGTATCGGCCATCGGCGGAGACCTTGGGGCTGTAGTACTCACCGTTGGCCAGGCCGGCGGTGACACGGGTCACGGTCTCGGTGCCGACGTCGTACGAGAAGATGTCCGAGAAGGGGTTGTCGTCCGCCACCCCCTGGTTGGAGTAGGACTGGAAGACGACCGTCGAGCCGTCGGCAGAGATCTGTGCGTTCAGGGAGTCGAACACGTTGTCGGAGACGAGGGTGTAGGTGTCGGCGCTCTTGTTGTAGAGGACGACGTTGGACCGGTCGGCCGTGGTCGTCGTTCCCGGCACGTTCGTCGCGAAGGTGTGGAACACGACGAGATTGCCGTCGTCGCTGATCGACGGCTGATAGCTGTCGTTGTTCCCATCGACAAGCCGGTCGAAGTTGTCGGCGGCCGACGCGACCCCAGGGGTCAATGCCGTGACGAGCATCGCAACGCTTGCGACGACCATCACCTTCAGGCGGTTCGTAACTCTCACAGAATGTCTCCTCTGCCATGCGGGTTGGGGCGTGCGAAGCCCCGGGCGACTGTAGTGAGTGAAGCCGACGCGAGTGATGGGTGGTCGACGGTGGATCTACCCAAGCGGGCACTTCTCCCCCAATCTGGGGGCCCGCCGAGCCTCAGTCGAAGAGTGCGGCCGCCGCGCCGAGTACCGATCGGACGCCCGTGCGGACCTCGCCGCCGAGGCGGGTGAGATGCTCGCCGTCGATGCCTCCCAGGGCCGCTTCGAGCAGTCGCTCCCGCACCTCGGCGTCGAACGCGGCCACGGCCTGATCGCCGCGCTGACGTGTGACGACCTCCGGCCCGATCGCCGCGAGGTGCTCGAGCAACCCGTCCCACAACTCGGTCACGCCCGAACGTTCGAGCGCCGAGGCGGTGAGCACGGTGGTCGGGCGCCCGGTCCACTTCGGCCGCACGAGGTGGAGGGCACCCCGATAGTCGGCCGCCGTGCCGACGGCCAGTTGTGCGGTCGGCCCGTCGG